>JAISRJ010000252.1 GCA_031273705.1 Clostridiales bacterium | reverse complement strand
CATCCTATTATACAAGAAATAATGAATAAGTTTATCAATGGCGGGTTAGTATCTGCAAGAGCTCTTTATGGGTATGCTCCCAATATTGCCGGTGATGGATTATTAACATACTGGAATGTGAATCCAACTGCACAAGAAGGCTTGTCACGGAACTATATTGTTAAACTTGGTATTGATACAAAAGGAAATCGCACACCCTGGATAGAAAGCAGCAGTGAAAAAGCTGTGAGTATGCAATCTGCTATTCAAACATCTGGTACTTGGAAGTCTTTGGCGAAAGAAAACAAAGCGCACATTCAGGAATATCTTCATCGGGAATTAGCCTATAAGGGTATAATCAGTGATGGCGTGTCGTATTCGGCTGTACCGGTAGCGATGTTTGGGATGGGGAAAGAATGAAAGGAGAGAATATAGATAATGTAAAATGTGTTATCAATGGGGCATGGGGAGAGTTGTGCTATGCCTGATGCGACACAAACGGGTTACACAAAATCTACACTCCACACACTAGCCCCCTATGTGGGAAAGCTACGCCCGAATGTTGCCTATAAACTCATCACAGAGTTTTCCAAAAAAGGAGAGGTGGTTTTTGACCCCTTTTGTGGTTCCGGTACCGTAGCGCTAGAAGCATGGCTTAATAATCGGATGCCGCTCGCTACAGACTTGAATTACTATGCGTATATTGTAACGCTTGGAAAACTTAATCCAATAAAAAGTCATACAGAGGCAACGACAAAGTTGCTGCAATATTGCTCATGGGTAGAAAAAGGAGATGCCATTGAACTAGGCGTTGCCCCACAATGGGTCCAGATGTTTTTTAATCCTATAACTCTACAAGAAATACAACGCTGGGTACATGTTTTAAAAACTAATGAGGAATGGTTTTTCTTGGCTTGTTTGATGGGAATCCTGCATCATCAGCGGCCTGGTTTCCTTTCGTATCCCAGCAGCCATGGGGCGCCTTATCTGCGTTTGCAAAAGTTTCCCAAAGACAAATATCCCGAACTTTACGAGTATCGTAATGTTGGTACACGAATGCAAAAAAAGGTAGATCGGATTTATAAACAGCAACAAACGCTGGATTTCTCAATTCCTAGTGTGGTTCATTACTGCAATACTCTTGAACTATCTGCTTTTCCTCAAGGGAACATAACGATCATTACGAGTCCGCCCTATATGCGATCACTGACATACGCTCGCGACAACCGCCTGCGTTTGTGGTTTTTAGGGGTTACAGACTGGGTCGGGCTTGATAAAGAAATCTCTATGGAGAAAAATGAGTTTCTGGATCTCATGTCCAAGTGTTTTCAGAAATGGAATACTATACAAGAGATAGGTATGTACTGTGTCCTTATCGTTGGTGATATTGTTTGGGATAAGAAATCACAGTTACGATTGCCTCAGGCCATTTGCGATGTCGCGGTTAAGCATGGCTACTCGCTTGAAGAGATGCGGGATTATCCGACTAACCTTGCTCGAAAAGTTGTAAAGAAGGCATCGCAGATAAACACTGAAAAGATTTGTATTCTGAAAAGAGGGAACAATGACGAAAAAGATCGAAGTTAATCTCGATGCGTTTTTGGACAAAACCATAAGCGATAACGAGCACGAATACAAAATCATACATCACATCGCTAGTGGGGCTATCGGTCACATGTTTTATTGCAGGAATGAAGAATTGGTCGATGATCGTGCGGTGAAGTTTATTCCGTATGATTCATTGCAAGCTGGCTGGGAAAATGAGATAAAAAAGGTAAACACCCTAAAGGGAATCGGGAATGTCGTTGCATACCATACAAATGGCAAGATGATGATAGACCAAGTTGAATATTTGTATATTGTATGGGACTATGTACCCAGCGATAGTTTTGCTTCAATGATAAAACAACATACAGTAGGTATTTCTCTGTTGCTTGATGTCATTAGAACCATTCTGGAAATACTGCATGCTTGTAAATACGCAGATGTTTTCCATGCGGATTTGCACGCAGGGAATATCCTCATCGAAAAGGAAAATCCGCGATATTTAGATGAAACTCGCCGAAAAGTCTGGCTGACAGATTTCGGTCGGATTACGCAGGGCGACTCAAAAGATTTTGTAGATGATTTTTTGGGACTCTATCGCGTCATACAAAATGCTCTAAACTCAATTGACTTCCATGCATTAGACAGCGAAAACAAACGTGTCTTTAGGGTTCTGAAAGAGAGGTTTTTGCGAAACCTTATTGAGACAAATGCGCTAGAGGATAACACGGTGCGAAATCCCCGTAATTTACTGGATTTTTTACAAAAAGTTTTGAATAAAGAAAAAGAGAAGCAAACAATATCAACTGAAATTGGCGATTATTTAGCCGCAGAGCATCTTGGAGATAATTTTGACGAGTGGCGTGCGATATTTGTCCCAAAGTTCATCGCTACAAATGAACTGATAGAAAAAAACATCTGTGTATTAACAGGTTTAAGGGGATGTGGAAAAACCATGTTGTTTAAGCGACTTTCTGCCTACTTCAATGTAATGATGGGGGGACCGGCTGCTCTTGATGGTAGTGACAATTTCTATGGTTTTTATTTGAGCGCACGTGACATAGCTGAAATCTTCCCTTGGCTTCCTATGGATTTGGAGGAAACAGCAAGAGAGCAACTGATACATAATTTTAACTTGAAATGGACACTAGAAATACTTATGTGGCTTCAAGAGTTTTTGAAAGGTAAGGAATATGACATTAGCTTCCTCAATTCGTTTTTTAAAAACTATTTTCCCAAATATTCTTCGGGAAAGGCTGGGGCAACTATTTTTTACTTGATCGAATTGGTAAAACAGGAAATTGAAAAATCTCGATTACAGACCAAATACCGTACTGGTAGTTGGCCTCTAATTCAGTATGACTATTTAGAATTTTTTGTAAGGTTGTTAAAAAACAAGATTGTATTGATTGATAGAAATAAACCATTTTACTTTTTCCTAGATGATTATTCACTACCAATGGTTCGGCCAACCGTTCAGCGAATATTAAATCCGATAATTTTTCGTAGATCCGCTGAAGTGATTTTTAAGGTTTCGACAGAAAGTGTTGAATCTTTTGTACCTATGGGCCTCAACAATAAAACTCTAGAGGAAGGCGCAGATTATACCCTCATTGATTGTGGGTTTATTACCCTTACAAAAACTGAAAAAGAGTGCAGGGATATACTTTTCGATATTCTACAGCCACGCATTGAAAGGGACAAAACACTGAAAAACAGAAAATTAACTCTGGAAAAGTTGCTAGGTAAAACTTCGTTGAATAACGAAGAACGCGCTGTTTTGATCAGAAATGAACAAGATGAGCCCTCTAAAAAAACCACGAAAACTAAGGTATTGTATCAAGGATGTGAAGTTTTTTCTAATATGTGGTCGAGCGATATACGGGAAATGATCAACTTATTTGCCGATATGGTTTTTAAAGAAGATATTGAGCGATTGAAAGGTCATAAGTTTCCTCTCATTAGTGACGAGATACAAAACGAGCTATACAAAGAGACCGGAGGTCAATTTATGACACTTTTACGGTCTGTTACTAAACCTTCAGAAAACTCTACTGATGTGGATAAAGAGCATACCTATGCAGAGCATTTGGCGAGTATCGTCAGAGCGTTTCAAGAAATCGCTTCATACGAGTTAAAAACAAAAAAATCTAAAAATCAGGGCTCTAGCCCCATAAAAAAAGTACGTAGAATCGAAATATCCAATGCTGACCATGATTTAACGCCTGAAGCTTATGAATATTACCGAGGCTTAATCCGCTATGGTATTTTCATCCGCGACTATCGTGGAAAAAGCGTACGAGGAAAAATCGTTCCCCGGCTTATTTTGAGAGGTCGACTAATTCCTTATTTCGGGCTAACTTTTTCAAAACACGACAGTCTCATGATGACGTGGGAAAAATTCCAACGATTTTTATTAGACCCGCGTGGCTATGCATCTGATCATATAAAGGGAAAACCCGAAAAACAGGATGCAAGTTATTCTGACACGGGACCCAGCCTATTTCAGTTCGATGGAGATGGAAATGTGCTTTAATATTTTACCAGAGATCAAACCTATTGATCTATCCCAAACGCCTTATAGGGCAAAAAGGGGATTTATTGTTGCCGAAGGCTTTGAGCAAAGATCTCTTGGATTTGTGTCTGTTTGTCAAGACATTGCTTTTAACACAATCATTGTTTGCCGATATTTACCGCAACGCCCCACAAAATACGATGACTTACTCCATTTGTTATCTGAGAAAAATCCTTGCACTAAAATAGAACCCCTCGAATTTAATCGAGATGATCCTTTTGAATTTGAAGTAAACCTCCAAACAAAACTTACAGCGCTAAGTGAGTATAAAGAAATTGTTGTTGACATATCTGTCATGTCAAAATACATGATTATGCAGATTTTTTGTAGTCTGGTTTCTTTTCCAGGATCAGTTCGGATCATCTACACAGAACCCATGTCATATGCCCCGAGGGAAAATGAGTTTGAGCAATATAATACTCTTCAAAGTGATGCTACATTATCGCCTTCAATGTTGCCATCATCCGGTGTACACAATGTTGTGCGCACTCCGTTATTAACGAGTATTGTTATGCAAAAAAGTCCTGTTCTGTTAGTAAGTTTTTTGTCCTTTAATGAACAGCTAATTGGCGCTTTGTTAGCAGAATGCAACCCAATGAATTTGTATCTAATCAATGGCGTATCACCTCATGCTGAATTTGCATGGCGGGAGGATGCCACACAAAAGATACATGAACCTGTATTAAAGATGTACCCCAATGATAACCCGACGGATACTTTAGGGGCATTACGCCAAAAAGTGAGCATACTCGATTATCGAGAAACTTTCAACTTGTTAGCTACCATATATAAAGATCATTGTGTTGATAAGAGGATAGTTTTAGCTCCCACAGGGACTAAAATGCAAGCGCTCGGTTGTGCCCTGATCAAACTATGCTGTTCTGATATTCACGTTGAATATCCAATACCTGAAAGCTACTATGTCGAAGGATACAGTAGCTCTGAGATTCGACAAATACATCAAGTTGTTTTTGAGAATATCCCGGAATTCATCAGGAGACTCTCTAATAAGTATAAGCTGAATGAGTAATGATACCAAAATGATAATCTGCAAAACTGGAGTGTGCTATAATGACCAAAAAACCACCGTATACAATCACAGAAAAAGCTGCTGATTATCTGGCAAAAATAGTTGAAACCGTTACCCGCCTTGAGTTCGGAACAGGATTTAAGCGCGATATAA
>JAISRJ010000141.1 GCA_031273705.1 Clostridiales bacterium | reverse complement strand
CATTGGCAAATGCTTACGCTCGCGAGTATAGGTGTGTCCAAAAATCGAATTAGATAGATTTTAGCGGGGGATTTTTTATGCTAAGCCGTGAATTTAAAATAATTTGCGCGGTTATTATTATACTCATAAGCGTTTTTTTGGGGAGTATGTATTATATGACGCGCGTCCTGCGCCTTGCCGAAGAAATGATTACTGCCAGCGCCGGACCTGTTATAAAAACCGCGAACGATCGCCAATGGATTGTGCGTTCGGTATTGTTAAACAGCGGTCATTGGCGTGACTGGGGCAACGCGAAGACGACCCTCGTAGATGTGACACTCGCCCGCGTAATAGGCAGACAGAAAGACGCCGTGATTATACTGCGAAACGGCAAGGGGCATAATCTAATCGCGCTGTATGAAAAACACGGAAAACATTATTTGTACAAGGACACCGTGGATTTATTTGAAGATTTGCGAGACGCGCAGCTTATGCCTTTACGTGAGCAAAGCGGGGCAATAATCGTAACACGTGACAGAGCCGTGGATGATTGGAAAGAAAGTGTTTATATCCGCGCTTATTCCTGGATAGACGGGCATTTTGAAAAGACTTTGGAATTGACGGAACAGTATAGGGAGTACCATAATGAGCTGTGGGATCAAAATAAACCCCCGCAAAAATCCAATTGGCTTAAACTAGCCCAGCGCGCGGATATAGTCTGGCAAAACGCGGACGCGCCTGTGCTACATGTACTGCTACATCAGAATTATAGTTTAAGCGCAATCGCCAATCAAGAAAAAAAGCCCGCCGAAGAAGAATTTGAGCTTATACGCAATCGGGATGTTTTGGAAGAATATATTTGGTCAGGCAAGTGGATGCATTTTATTTTATTTGAGGGAACAGACCTGCGTAGCGGAGAGCCCGTAGCCGTAATCGAAGATCTGGCCGTCGGTCCGTATGGTCTGTTGACACAGTACATAAACGCGAATAGAAAATATCGTGTAAAATACCTGGATGGTACAATCGAGATACTGGACAAGGAAAATGTACGACCGGGAATAGAGATAAAAAGCACGAGGGAAATGTGAAAACAGGCTGATACGCCCGCCGGTATACTTACACAATTCCCTTGTGTTTGATAATTTTTATTATGTCCCGAACGATTGCTACTTTATTTAAAGTTGTTATGATATAGTATCCGTCGGAAATTGGAGCGACTTTTTCCGCCATTTCAGCGGAGATTTCTACCGCCAGAAGCGCCGCTTCTCCCGGTGAAACCTGCTCATATTTAGTCAGAAGATCGTCAGATATTGTAATCCCACTAATTTCATTCTTAATAAACACCGCGTTTTTATAGCTTACTATGGGCATAATCCCGGCCATTATTCCGGAGGATAGGGCTGTCTTTGCTTTTTGAAGATTTTCTATGGCGGTTTCAGATAGTACCGGTTGAGTAAAAAACTCCGTTACACCGGCCTCTTCTTTACGACGCGACTTATCCAGTTCATGATTAAAATTAACGGCGTTTATATTAATAGCGGCACATATTTTGAATGGGTTTTTAGAAAACACCGACTGATTCAGATCATTCAGATACGAGGCAAACTTTACGGAGTTAAAATTAAAAACGCTTTTTATCTCATCACGGCTTCCGGTTGGCAGAGGATCACCGGTGACGAGCAAAACCTGCCGTACTCCCTCGGCGTGCAAACCTAAAAGAAGCGCCTTTGTGGCGTTCAAATTTCGGTCGCGGCAAGTCAGATGCGGCATACAATCAATATTAAAATCCCTTTTCAGTTTTGCCGCCAGCAGACTGCTGTCCATCCTCGCGCGGCCGACCGGACAATCAGCTATGGTTAATAAATCCGCTCCGCCGTCCGTGAGAGATTTTGCACGTTTTAGAAATAGTTCAATGTTTGCGTCCATCGGCGAGTCCAGTTCGACCGCTATAACAGCTTTCTTTGCCTGGCGCGCAATTGAGACGTCTGCCTTTGGCTGAAGGGAAAGTATCGGCCTTTGCTCTGTTACCCTTATATTATCCAAAACCTTTCTTAGCGCCTTAATATGTTCCGGGGTAGTACCACAGCATCCGCCCAGATAATATATACCTGACTTGTGAATTTCACCAAGTATCTGCGCGAAATATTCCGGCGACGCCTGAAACGCGGCGTGGTTATGCCTTATATCGGGATACCCGGCGTTCGGCATTATACACAGCGGTTTACGTCCGGTGCGGATGTTTTTAACCAGTTGCAGCATGTGTCTGGGTCCGCAAGAGCAGTTAAAGCCGCAGACGTCTATCGCGTCTGTCTTAGACATATCGTTGATGGCTTTCTGCGCCGAAATACCAGTGCGCGTATAACCGTCGGGCATAATAGAGCAATCACCTATTACAAACGCGTTGCTCGAGAGATTTTTCGCTATTTCAGCGGCTCGGCACAGAGTTTCGCTGTTTAAAAACGTTTCAAATAAAAACTTTTCCACGCCTTCGCTGATGAACGATTTTATTATAATTTCATATTTTTCTTCATCGCGTTCTTCATATATTTGACCGATACTGGCGTAAATTTCAGCGTTTGTGCCCAGAATCGCCTCGCGGGCTATTTCACAAGCGGCTGTTATAATACTTTCTATATGCGCTTTATCTCTGCAAAGCGCGGCGGCGTTGAATGTATTCGTTTTAATAGCGTCCGCCCCGGCTGCTATGTATGCCTTATGGGTTTCTAAAACGCGTTCGGGATGCATAATATTTTCAAATTCAATATTTTGAATATCTATATCATATTTGGACGCCAGATAAGTTCCCATAGCTCCATCAAATAAAACAGTTTTCATTATCTATCACCTAAAGATATTATGCCGCTTGTAATTTGATTTGTCAAACATACCCATAAGGGTTGGTATATCTTTTTACATATGTTATACTTACAGCAATTGGGAAACCAAAAACAGTAAGCGGGGGTTTTTATATGGCACAAAAGAATTTGATTGTTTATTTTTCGCGCACAGGCTCTACGGAAAGTGTGGCGAAGGTGCTTGCGGCGAAATTGGGTTGCGATACCGATAAATTGTATTACGCCGACCGTGAAAAAATTTCATTCGCAAATGCCGGATTGGAGTCTCTCCGAAAACAGATTACTACGCTCAAAGGCGATGAGCATGACCCGGGCATATATGATAAAATTTTTTTTGTATCGCCGGTCTGGGCTGGTTCGCTGTCCACTCCAATCAGAAGTTATATGAAGTCCAACAAGGATAAAATAAAGGATTACGCGCTGATTGTCACTTGCGGCGGTTCGGGGGTTACCGGCCCGGGGAAAGAGGCATTAGCTATTATTGGAAAATCACCGTCTGTTACCGGAAGTTTTCGTACTTTAGAAATAAAGCGGGGAGAATACGATCTGACAAATTTTGTTGGTTAATTCGCGGTCGATCAACAAAGAAGTATGTAAAAACACGAGAGGATGATAGTAATGTTAAATTTTGAATTCTACGCGCCGGCGCGCATAATCTTCGGGAAGGATACTGAAAAAGATATCGGCGCTCTTCTAAAACCCTATGCTACCAAGGTGTTATTACATTACGGAGGTGGCAGTATAAAAAAGAGCGGGTTATATGACACAATAAAAACTTCTTTAAAAGCGGCAAACCTTGATTATGCAGAGCTTGGCGGGGTAAAACCCAATCCACGGTTATCATTGGCGCGTGAGGGTATTGAGCTAAGCAAGAAAGAAAAGGTAGATTTGATCTTAGCGGTTGGCGGCGGCAGTGCCATTGACTCCGCAAAAGCCATAGCTATGGGCGTTTATTATGACGGCGACGTATGGGACATTTACGAATCGGGGGAGTCTATCGAAAAAGCCTTACCGGTGGCGACTGTTCTTACCATACCAGCGGCTGGTAGCGAAATGAGCGGAGATTCCGTCATCACTAACGAAGAAAAGCAGCTTAAATTCGGTTATGGCAGTCCCAAACTTCGTCCTATACTTAGTGTGATTAACCCCGAGTTGTTTTATACTTTGCCCAAAAATCAACTGGCAAATGGAATAGCGGATATGATGAGTCATGTGTTTGAACGCTATTTTACCAATACCACTCATACCGACTTAACAGACGGGCTTTGCGAAGCCGTGCTAAAAACCGTCATAAAGAACGCTCCGACAGCGTTTGATAATCCGCGGGATTATAACGCGTTAAGCGAGATTGGGTTCGCGGGTACGGTCGCGCATAATGGTTTGGTGGGAATGGGGCGGCAGCAGGATTGGGCGTGCCACATGATGGAACATGAGTTGAGCGCCATCTATGATGTGGCGCACGGCGCGGGCTTGGCAGTGCTAACCCCGGCATGGATGAAGTACGTTTACAAAGACAATATAAATATGTTTGTGCAATTCGCGGTTAATATAATGGGTGTACAAGGCAGTTATCGGGATCCGGATGCAATTGTGCGGGAGGGAATCGCTCGGCTTAGCGAATTCTTTGCCAAATTAAATTTGCCCGCCACACTCACCGAACTGGGAATCGACGACAAGCAACTGGAACTAATGGCAAAGAAATCCACTTACGCCTCGGAAGGTGAAGAGGAGCCGCTCGGCGGACTAAAGAAGCTATACTGGCAGGATGTTCTCGCGATCTATAAGTCAGCGCAATAAACCATTGGATATTATCACCGCCATACGGCGGCAGCATTCGCATAAAGCCATTCACACCAGAGCAAATTTGCATATTTCGCAATGGTAATAACTTGCCATTAATGTGGTAACTGCATAGCGCCAATATTCTAATAAGCGCCTTGTGTGAATGGCTGTTGCGATTCCGCCGCCGGGGGTCGGATATGTCGTAGCGATTCCACCGCCGGGGGTCGGCGCGTCTCCGGTGTCCTTATTCCAGGCGCCGGCGCTAGAACGCCAGAACTATCCCCTTATGGTCAGCGTATAATGAGCTTAGTCCGCCTGTATGCACAATTATTATATTTTTAAACGTGTACATCTTCCTCACGGCATTTGAAAACCTCTCCGCCAAATCCAAGTTATCGCAATGAGAAATAACAATATTTTCTTCCTCGGTTTTTCTACCGCTTTTTCCAATGTACGAAAGCAATATATCTATCATATGTTTTATGTTACGAGCATTTGCGTGGTGCGCTATGTTCCCATTACCGTCAGTGCCCATCACCAGCTTAACATTAATAATTTCAAGCAGTTTTCCCGCGATTTTATTCAATCGACCATTCTTGTACAAATTATCATACCGCTCCAAAACAAAGTATGTTTTCATATTATCTATAAACTGCTGAACAGTGCTAATAATCTGTTCCCTCGAAGCTTTTTTTTGCATAAGCTCATATATTTTCAAGGCGGTCAAATGCTCTGCCGCCGAGGCGCTTTTGGAATCAAACACATGTGCGCGCGCCGTTCCTGTTTCCTCAACATGAGTTTTCGCAATCATAGCGTTTTGGTAGGAGGCTGACAACTGGCCGGATATTGTGACAACATATGAATTTTTAGCAACTTCCATCGCTTTTTGAAATTCATGTGGGGACGGAGCGGCAGATCCGACTTTCTGTGTGGTTAGCTTCATTTCACACATATAATTATCGTAATCAAGACCTTCATCGTCTAAAAACTCTTTTTCCCCCAGTCTCATAGTAAAAGGAACGGAAATGATTCCATATAGTTCCCTCTGTTCGTCTGTTAAATCACAGGAACTATCGACTATAATTTTGTAGTCCAAATTTTGCACCTCATCGCTTTTTATTTTAAACGCACAAAAAAGTGCCGCTAAGCTCTTTTTCACACTTATTGTACGATACCCGCCTAACTTTTACAAGAAATATTTTTGGAGGTTTTTTACATGAAATTCGTTTCAGCAAATGGATTAATACTGCCGACTCTCGGTCAAGGGGGATGGCGCATCGGAGACAATCCAAAGAAAGCGGAGGATGAGATTAAAGCTATGCTGCTTGGAATAGACCTAGGCTTAACACTAATCGACACAGCCGAAATGTATGGAGAAGGCGACTCCGAAACACTTATCGGAAAAGCCCTAGCCGAAAAGAATCGGGCGGATTATCAGCTTGTTTCAAAGGTTTATCCGCACAACGCCGGCAAAAAAAATATCTTCGCAAGCTGCGAGGCGTCGCTTAGACGATTAAGAACAGATTATCTAGATGTATATTTGCTGCACTGGCGAGGTTCCGTGCCACTGGAGGAAACAGTCGAGTGTATGGAAACATTAGTACGCTCAGGAAAAATCAGACGTTGGGGCGTATCAAATTTTGACGTTTCAGATATGGAAGAATTATGGAATATCCCAGATGGCAAAAACTGCGCGGTAGATCAGGTTCTTTACAATCTGGGATCGAGAGGGATCGAATTTGATTTGATACCTTGGCTAAAAGAGCATAATGTTGCCGTGATGGCATACTGCCCGCTGGCTCAAGCCGGTACTCTGCGCAGACTGGCGCTGAATTTTGAAAAAGACCAGTTACTATTGAAAATAGCCTCACGATATAATATTAGTCTTATGCAGCTGCTTTTGGCGTTTGTTTTAAAACAGGATAATCTGATAGCCATTCCCAAATCCGGTTCGATCGAACATGTTAAAGAAAATGCGCATACGCGAGATATATCCATTGCCGCGGAAGATTGGGCATGTATAGATAAAATATATTGGCCGCCTACAGAGAAAATGTTTTTGGATATGGAATAGTTATGTACGGGTTAGTCTCTTTATCCAATTATAGGATTTTACCTTTATAAAGGCAGGCAAACATTTAAACGCTTGATCAGAGTTTAAACAAGCCACCACAACAATGGGCGGCGCTTGAAAGACAAATGCCGCCAGATACGAAATCGGAATTACAATAATCCACACACTTATCAGATCATTAAGCATTACAAACCGCGTGTCGCCGCCACCGCGCACAATCCCTCCCAAAACCGGCATTTGATAAGACATGCAGAATGTGGTAATCGCCAGTACATTAAGAAACCCAAAAGCCAAGTCTTTCGTCTGCGGCGAAATATTATAAAGACTGAGAACAGGCGCTCGCAGCAATAAAATTCCGATCGCTGATACCACTCCGACGCCGAGGAAAATTATCTGCAATGTTCTGGCATACTCCTTAACCTTTTCGATTTTTCCCTCGCCAACCGCTTTACCTATTATCACACCCGCCGCCGACGCTGAGGCAATAGCAATAACCTTTAGGAACATAACCAAGTTTACAGCTACGCTGTTTGCGGCTATTGCCCCCGGCGCTGTCATGTGCCCGAGGATTACAGTCTGCAATGAAACATTTAGTCCCCATTGAAGCCCAATGATTAATGTCGGTACGCTGATTTTAAAGTAATCTTTAATCAGCGTTTCATCAGGGATAAGCAAAAGTTTTAGCTTACTCATAATCTTCTTATCTTTAAAAGCAAGATAGTAGATAACTATCGCCAATTCTACACAACGAGAGGTTAAAGTCGCGATAGCAGCCCCACGAGAACCCATAACAGGAGCGCCAAAATTTCCATATATGAGAGTGTAGTTAAGAACGCCATTAACACAAAGAGTTGAAAGTGATATGCCGACGGCGATTTTCACCGTCTGAACACTGCGAAGCATGGCAAATAATATGGATGATATCGCAAAAATCGGATATGTAAATTTTATAACGGATAAATATTGAGCGCCCTCTTCCACAATTGCCGGATCGTTAGTAAAAACTCTTACAGCGGCAACCGGAAAAATACTTACAAGTGTGAATAGAATAACAGCGATACCCAAAGAAAGCCACAAAGCGATAGAAGTCAACCGCTGAATAGGTTTGATAAGGTTTAACCCCCAGTATTGACTGCACAGAACCACCAGCCCATCCCCGGCGCCGCCTATAATCTGCATTAGTATAAACTGTATCTGATTTACGGCGGCTACCCCTGCCAGGGACGCCTCGCTGTATCCCCCCAACATAACGTTATCCAGTAAGTTCACGCCGATTGTTATAACGCTTTGCAGCATAATTGTAATAAAAAACGGCCAGTAACTGTGATGAAACGCCTTATCCCTGGTAAAGTACAAAAATTTTGTCATTCATTGCCCCTTATCATAGAAGAATCCGCGAAGATTATATCACATAAAAATTCTTCTATACAAGTCAAATAAAGCTGAAGGATCAACACGGTTACACAGCGCTCATTTTCATACTTCTCATACGATCCGAGACTGTGGCGATTATTGTATCAACATCCGCCTGTGAAATATCATTTACCTCCATTATACCATAACTTAATGAGTAATCGGGATCACCGTCGTTATCAGTGTTAATAATATCCAGCTTATTCATCATCGCGGACATAATATTTTCAACAATCTCTTGGCGGCACTTGGGAAAGATAAGCAGAAAGTCGTCCCCGCCTATATGAATAAATATATCCGTCCTCCTAATGGAGGATTTTATAACCTTTATTATCGTATCGACATATGCGTCGCCCGCCTCCTGCCCCGCAGTTTCGTTTACCGTTTTTACTCCGTCAATATCCACATAACACACGGAAAACAAGTCAATCTTACCGTTTTTAAATTCCCGTATCTGTTTCTCCAACCTGTCGAAGGCGTTAATCGGGCCACAAGCATTTTCTTCATATACATCCGGCGGCAATAAAACAGTGAAATTCTTTAGATGCATGTAATCCACTCCAAAGAAAATCTCCGCTTTTTTGACGTCATTCATATCCGTTGCCCATTCCGCGGAATAGTGGCTAATCCAATACCAGCTATTGCCTATATTGGAATTATATTCAAAACGGCTGCCGATCTTTTCACCCGCGGTCAACAGCAATGTGTTTCCATCCCCGGCTTCGCTAATATTCCTTATATCCCCAAACAATCGCAACGTGTCGTCATTTTTTACTAAAATATCGCCGTTCTCATAATCTGCCGCTATAAAAAAAGCCGGCATATCTTTAATTAATCCCCGCAACAATTTCATAGTATCTTCATATTCCAAACCAATCGCCTCACATAGCAATAATATCGGGTATAGCATTAAGATCCAGTGAAGATATTTTTCCCTGCTTTAAGGAAAAATATCCGCATGAAGCGATCATGGCGGCATTATCCGTGCAATAAATCGGCGACGGCACCCAAATCCGAATACCCTCTCGCGTAACCGCGGCAGACATGGCTTCTTTTAAAGCCCTGTTAGACGCCACACCTCCCGCTAACGCAAAAGCTTCTACTTTATGCTCCAGGCAAGCGGCAATCGATTTTTCTACCAGCACCGAGATCACGGCCTTCTGAAATGAGGCGGCTACGTCCGGCACCGAAATCTCGGTTCCGGACATTCTTGCTTTATTCAAATAATTTAATACAGAAGATTTTAAACCGCTAAAACTAAAATTATATCCACCGGTCATGGCTTTGGGAAAAGCAACCGCGTCCGGATTACCTTCCTGGGCAAGGCGCTCAATAGCCGGCCCTCCGGGGTAAGACAGGCCCAAGGCCCTGGCGATTTTATCATACGCCTCACCGGCGGCGTCGTCCCTCGTGCGCCCCAAAACCGTGTATTTCCCATAGTCGTGCACAAGCACCAAATGGGTGTGTCCGCCGGATACCACCAACGACATAAAAGGAGGTTCCAACAAAACACTGTTTTCTTTTTTTTCATTCAGATAGTTCGCGCAGATATGCCCCTCCACATGGTTTACTCCAATCAGAGGTTTTTTTAAAACAAAGCTTAAACCCTTTGCGTACGACATGCCAACCAACAAAGCCCCAACCAGGCCCGGACTGTTTGTCACGGCTATAGCGTCAACGCCATTTTTTGAAACGCCCGCTTCGGAAAGAGCGGACTCCACCACATAACCAATAGCTTCTATATGTTTTCGCGACGCAATTTCCGGTACGACGCCGCCATACATTTTATGTATGTTAATCTGAGACGCTATTATATTAGACAGTACGTCTCTCCCGTCCCGCACTACGGCGGCGGCAGTCTCGTCGCAGGATGTTTCGATTCCTAATGTCAGCATAAATTACCTTTCTTTTATATTCTTTAGAATTATATCCCTTACGGACGGACGTTTTTCATCCCAAAAGGGCAACTCCAAATAATTTTTACGCAAAAACCCCTCGTAGACCAGCGTGATTATCACTCCCACACAAAACACCGGCAGCAAAAATATCCCTACGGCATAACCTAAATAAGGTATACAGCGCAGAATCTCAATGAAAAACACACCTGCCGCAAGGTAAGTCGCCACACTGGCCTTTTGACTCATACTGTCAAACATCAAAAAACCCGCCGCAAGCCCCACGCAAGTTTCCCCCACAAGTGTAAGCAGCCACATAACAACCAAAAACATAATCGCCAACGGCACTCCCAGCACGGACACGATAAAAATCAAAATCAACGCCGATAATACGCTGTAACCAATCAATCCGTTTCCTATAATCTCCATAGGCTTAAACAACACAAACCCGCCGCCCTGCTTGAATACATTGGGTTTTAAAACCAGAGCCATAAAGCAGACCCCTATTCTAAGCAGCGCCGACCCGGCCGTAGAAATCCACGTAGGTATATTATAGTACGCAATTAATAAATACGCAAAAAAAGACTCCTCCAGAGGATTCGCCGCCACTTGTTCGGCAATAAGTCTGGTCAGGTTATTAACCGCTCCGGCGTTTACATCGGCGTAAACGCCCAGCAACACAGCTAATAACAAGATAAGGAGTCCTTTGATTTTCATTCTGCGACCTTTTCCTTCCGTTGTTTTTCGTTATGGTAAATGATGAATTGCGCGACAGCTAACGAACAGACCGCAATCGGAACAACCCAGTTTAACCCGGGTTCAACGACCGCACCCGCTTGTTGAACTAACATTTGAGTCTGCGCGAATAAAGTTTTCACAGATGCGGCCAACGGATTTAAAAAAATCAGAATCGGAGCAAAGGATGGATTAAGCGCCATCTGTTCTAAAATATAATCCCGGTTCATCACTAACAACGCGCCTAAGGACATAATCACGGCAATCAAACCCCAAAAGCCGTACATAATATGGCTGACCGTCTGTCCGGTATACGCCGGCAAAGCGTAAATCGAGCTCATAACTCTACTTTCCAGGTCGTCCGGCGCCTTAACGAGGGTGAGAGCGGAAAAATCCTTAACAATAGAGTCGTACAACATAAATTCCTCCTTGCAAGCCGCGCATTCAGTTATATGGTGATTAAGCCGGGCGGCTTCGTGTTCCGACAGATCGCCGTCCATATATTTCATCATTAAAGAATTTGCGCTTTCACAGTCCATAACTAATCCCCTCCTTATGTCTAAGACTAAGCAGACTTTCTTTTAACATTCTTCTGCCGCGAAATATCCGATTTTTGACTTTTGAAAGAGGCTCATTTACAATATCCGAAATTTCCTGATAGCTTAAACCTTGCTCATGATAAAGTACGATTGGAATTTTGTACATGTCTGGTAATTCGCTAACAATTTTTTTCAATTCGTTGCTCTGTTCACGTTTAATATACTCACTCTCCGGAGAATCTTCAGAAGTAAGACTAAACTCCACATCCTCTATAGGAACAGTTTCTTGCTTTTTCTTGCGCCTATAATCAATAACGTGATTAGTAGCGATGCGAATGGTCCAAGTGCTGAATTTAAAATCGGGGTAATATTTATCGAGATTTTTATATAGTTTAATAAAAACTTCCTGAGCTAAATCGTCGGCCTCCTCACGATCATTGATCATACGGAGTATAACCGAATAAACCAGATTTTTATAACGAGTAACCAATTCGGAAAACAAATCTTTATTGCCCGCCAAGACACCTTGAATCAATTCATAGTCTGTGTAATTTGACAAAAAAGTATCCCTCCCATGACACTCTCGATCCATCAGATTAAGTTAAAAATTATGTTTAAGATAATGATTATCATTAAATAAATATGATATGAAAAATAATACGGCAAAAATAATTTAAAGTCTGTAAAGATAGTTTTTGTTATACTCGCGAGCGTAAACATTTGCCAACGACATACGAGAATTTTTAGTGCAAAGCAAAGAAGATGGCTACGCCGCGTACCTTCAAGGTACGCAAGCATCCGTCTGATGTGGAATTGTGCCAAAAAGACTGTATGTGTGGCAAATGCTTCCGTTTGCGAGTATAATCCCCGCGAAAAATAATCCGTAGAATGGTTAATCATCACTGTAATTCAGCGTTTTTGTTTTTCGGTCTCGTCCGACTTTTGAATTGGGAAAAATAGATCGGGCATACTCAATAAAAGCATCGGGAGCGGGCATCGCCGGACTAAAATGCGTTAGCCACAGCTCCTTTACATCGCCTTCACGAGCGATTTTCGCGGCCTCCTGAAATGTCATATGTTTATGCTTTTTGGCAGTATGCTGCTTATCCGGCTCACCATATAGACCTTCACAAATAAACAAATCAGAATCCTTTACAAAATTGCCCAGACCTTTTACAGGCCGGGTATCCGTACAGTACGATGCTTTTATAGGCTGTCGAGCGGTGCCCAGCACCATATCAGGCGTAAACAGCCGTCCGTCTTTCTGAATACTTTCACCATTTTGTAATTTATTCCATAATCCAAGGGGAACGTCGTTCTCTTTCGCCTTCTCTGTATCAAACTTTCCGGCTCTATTGAACACAAAAGAATAAGCAAAGCATGGAATACGGTGATCCAACGGATACGCCGAAATGCTGTACTTGCCAAGAGTAACTGTTTCCGGAGGAAATCCACGCTCAAAAGGCAGTTCGATCACATCTATATCAAAGGGCAGTTCTTGAGCGATAACGCAGAGACTTTTCGCCACACCCATTAATCCGGGCGGACCGATTAATGTCAGCGTCTCATCCCGGCCGGCGTTTCCAACTGTAAGTAACAGGCCGGGCAGACCGGCTATATGGTCAGCGTGAAAGTGTGTGATACATATAATATCCAAATTCTTATAACTCCAACCCAGCAGCTTAAGTGTAATCTGTGTGGCCTCACCGCAATCGACCATTAGTAGCCGACCGTTAAAGCGCAACAGCAAAGACGTAAGAAAACGATTAGGCAGCGGCATCATGCCACCCGTGCCCAATAAAGCGACATCCAGCAAATAATTTTCGTCCTTTCCAAGAGACATTTACGCATGGTTATTTTTTATAAAATGTTAAAATCAATGTTAAAATCAATCTTGACATAGCTTAGCCGGCATATTACGATAATGAGTGAATCGCGGTACGCTGTATTCATACAAAAGGAGAAAAATATGTCTATTGAAGTTACAAAAATCTATAAAGATCATTTCCCTGCGGCGCGTTTTATAGGAAAACGCTATACAATGGGTGACAACCCTACCGTTTTCGCGCAAAAATGGGGCGAATGGATGAACAACGGCTGGTTCACGAGTTTGGAGGAAATCTGTCTTGCGGAATACGACTATTTGGGGCTTATGACCTTCAGCGATATGTCCGGTTCAGACTTCACATATTGGATCGGCATGTTCGCAGAGTCAAATACCCCCGTTCCGGATGGTTACTTAGCTTATGACCTGCCCGAAAGCGACATAGCCGTTGCCTGGGTTAAAGGAAAAGAGCCGGAAATATACGGTAAAGATGAAATTGTTATCAAAAAATTTCAGGAAGCTGAACTTAGTAAATTGAGGTTCGATATAAACGGCGGAGGCGTTTCGCTTGAGCGGTACAACTGCCCTCGATTCACGACACCTGACGCTGACGGTAACGTTACTTTGGATTATTGTTATTATATAGAATAATACCATTAATTACAAGCTTGATTCTAAAACTGTCTTTTATACTTATTAAAATCGGAGGGACAATGAAACATCTCGGAACCGTGAAAATAGAAACCGCTCGTTTAATTCTTAGGCGTTTTACAATGGACGACGCGGAACTAACGTACAAGAATTGGGCGCGTACCCCGATAAAAGTCAATCGCGTTGAATTCCGACACGATTCACAAAACCCAAATTTCGGCGGAGTAATAAAAAAATGCGGGATGGTTTACGAAGGCACATTACGGCAATCGGATGTCAACAACCAAGGGATCTGCGACGCCGTGTATTATGGAATACTTGCGCGGGAATATTTTACCTAACGCGCAGTAAATCCGCCGAGCATGTAAAACGGGTTTGCCAAAACGCGAATTATTACGTGTTTTGGCAAACCCATTTAAAATCTAATTTACAATCGAAGCTTCCGTTTCTTTATCAAAGATGTGGATGCGATTGGCGTCGAGCGCCATTTTTATTTTGTCGTGCGCCTTAGCGGTCGAACGCGGATTGACGCGAGCTGTAAGATTTTGTCCCGCGCAGGTTACGTACAGATAAACTTCAGCGCCTAACAACTCTGTAACCTCAACGTCGGTCTCTATGATGGAATCTGGTGAAGTAGAGATAAACATCTCTTCATCATGCAAATCCTCCGGGCGGATACCCATAATAACAGTCTTACCCTCGTAACCACCGGATGCGAGTACCTTCCCTTTATTATCCGGTAATTTGATTTTAAATTCACCAAATGAAAGAAATAAGCTATTGCCCTCGCGAGACACGGTTGTGTCTATCATGTTCATCTGCGGAGATCCTATGAACCCACCGACAAACAGGTTAGTAGGCTTGTTGTAAAGATTAATCGGGCTGTCAACCTGTTGAATAATGCCGTCCTTTAAAACTACTATGCGCGTACCAAGAGTCATAGCTTCTGTTTGGTCATGCGTAACGTAAATAAAAGTAGTCTGCAAACGCTGATGCAGTTTGGTAATTTCCGTTCTCATTTGAACACGCAATTTGGCGTCCAGGTTAGAAAGAGGCTCATCCATAAGGAAAACTTTGGGTTCGCGAACGATAGCGCGACC
>JAISRJ010000109.1 GCA_031273705.1 Clostridiales bacterium | reverse complement strand
GCCCGTGTAAGCGTGTGGGGAGATCAATGGGACACAGCGCAACAGTGGAACATTTTCTTATCGACACTCGCGAAGGCCTCCGAAGCCTGCCGGGAAGTCTTCCCCGAGGCTCAAGTAATGATACATACCGATCGTTCAGGCGATGCGGAGACTTCCCGACGCTTCTATTCACGCTTAGACGAAGCCGGCACGGATTATGATCTGATCGGTTTGAGCTATTATCCCTTCTGGCACGGCTCTCTCGCAGACCTGGGGGCCACCTTGCAAATGTTTCAAAGCCTTCTCCCCAACAAGCAAATCCTATTCGCAGAAGTTGCTTACCCCTACCGCGACTGGGGATATCCCTCGGGAACGCATGAAAAGGCCTACCCCAGCACGCCCCAAGGTCAAGCAGCCTTCACCGACGCCCTCCTCACTTTCCTCGAAGCCCGCCCACAAGTTGCCGGCCTGCTATGGTGGTTCGCAGAAGAGACTTACTCCCCTCACCAACGCATCCATCCCGACCTACACAGAGGCCTGTTCGACAACCAAACCGGCTACGCACTCCCCGCCTTAGACATGTTCAAAACCCTCCCCTAAAAAGCACAAAAAAAAGCCCCCCGAACAAATGTCCGGAGAGCGGAAACGCTGTGACCTGGGAGGGGCTCGAACCCTCGACCCAATGATTAAGAGTCATTTGCTCTACCAACTGAGCTACCAAGTCGTTCTTGCGGGTGCAAATATAGATGTTTAATTTTGTCTCTGCAAGTTTTTCTGTCGCTTTTGTGTCGTTTGGTGGTGTATCAGCTTTTCGCAGCGGTTTTCTTGGCCTTGTAACGAGCACGCAACACTTCGATAATGCCGGGCAGTAGGGAGATGAAGATGATACTGATTAACAGCACTTCCAGGTTATCTTTGACAAATTGTAAACTCCCGAAAAAGTGGCCCACATACGTAAAAAGCGCTACCCATACTACGCCGCCCACTACATTATAGGAGGCAAAATGAAGATAACTCATGCGCCCCATACCGGCAACGAAAGGGGCAAATGTGCGGACAATAGGCACGAAGCGAGCCAGGATAATGGTCTTCCCACCGTATTTCTCAAAGAAATTGTGGGTCTTGTCCAAATAACTTTGCTTGAATATCTTCGACTTGGGGTTACTAAAAAGTTTCTTACCGAAAAAGCGCCCGATGGCATAATTGGTAGCATCTCCCAAGACGGCCGCGCAGATCAGGGCAAGCGCCATCAGATGTACATTGATCTTATCAGGAAAGGTGGAAGACAGCGCACCGATGGCAAACAGCAGAGAATCGCCCGGCAGAAAGGGCGTAACCACCAAACCCGTTTCACAAAAGATAATGAGGAACAAAATAGCATACACCCAACCCCCATAGTTCGAGATAAGATACTCCAGGTGGTCCGTAATGTGTAGAATGAAGTCGATACAATATTGGATAAATTCCATAAATGTTGTGTGCTTATATGATTTTGAGGCAAAAGTATGATTTTTTTTCGTAATATCGCGGGATTAATTGGAAGGATGATGAAATCTACATTTATATATAATGCCCGTATCCTCAATGAAGGCAAGGCGCAGCCAGGTGCGATACGGATAGAAGGGGATAAGATCGCGGCGGTGTTCGAGGGAGCGTCTTTCCCCCCGCAGCTCGCCCAGGCAGACCTTGTAATCGATGCCGGCGGCCGGTGGTTGTTGCCGGGAGTCATTGACGATCAGGTACATTTCCGCGAACCAGGGCTTACTCATAAAGGCGACATTGCGAGCGAAAGCAGGGCAGCCGTAGCCGGAGGAATAACCACCTTCATGGATATGCCCAACACCAAACCGCAGACAACCAGCCTTGAACAACTGGAATGGAAACTGCAACGCGCCTCCCAAACATCGGCGGCCAACTATTCGTTCTTCTTCGGAGGCACCAACGACAATGTGGGAGAGATAGGCAAACTCGATCGCAGCCGGGTGCCGGGTGTGAAACTCTTTCTGGGTTCTTCGACAGGCAATATGCTGGTGGACAGTAAGGATAGTTTGGAACGCTTCTTTGGCGAAACAGACATGCTGATAGCCGTTCATGCCGAGAGCGAAACGCTCATCCGCCGCAATATAGAACACTATACCCGTCTCTACGGCAATGAGTTGGATATCCGCTTCCACCCTTTGATACGCAACGATGAAGCCTGCTATGCCTCCTCTGCTGAAGCCGTTGAACTTGCCACACGCGCCGGCACGCGACTGCATATACTCCACCTCTCTACGGCAAAGGAGCTGAGCCTGTTGGAAGGCGATAAACCTTTGAGCGATAAACGGATCACCGCCGAAGTATGCGTCCACCATCTCTGGTTCAGCGAGGAAGATTACGCCACACTCGGCAACCGCATCAAATGGAACCCATCCATCAAAACGCTACGCGACCGGCAAGCGCTTCGCGATGCGGTGAACCGTAACCTGATCGACATCGCCGCCACCGATCACGCCCCGCATCTGCCGAGTGAGAAAGAGGGAAATTGCCTGAGGGCTATGTCGGGAGGCCCCTTGGTGCAACACGCCTTGCCTGCCATGCTCGAAATGGCTGCCAACGGGATATTTACCTACGAAAAAGTGGTTGAAAAAATGGCTCACCTACCGGCAGACTTATTCCACATCGACCGGCGCGGGTATATCCGCCCCGGCTATTATGCCGATATAGTGTTGGTCGATCCCCAGTCGCCCTGGACGGTGACTCCCGACAACCTGCTCTACCGCTGCGGCTGGTCTCCTTTTGAAGGCTATACCTTTCGCCATAAAGTGTGGAAAACCTTTGTCAATGGGCAAGTTGTCTACGACGACGGACAGATAAACGATACGGTTCGCGGGATGGAAGTAGCCTATTTAAAATCATAATCCGGCGTGATTTTATTCAAGGCTGAGAATGGCAGAATCTTGGCATTTTGTGGTTCCCTAAAAGGATCGAATATGGCTTTCTTTAAACGGTCATTCAACTTATTTGAAGCAGGTATATTCTCATTCAAGTAATCAGCCGTAATAGTATAATATCCTTCACTAATTTCTTTGGATGAATACTTAAATTTCCATTCCGATCTCATATAATCATATTGATAATAGGCTCCGTTTTTCTTATAATACGCATCCCATATAAGGTAATTATCCGTTGTTATTCCATCCTTTCCCGTAGAGATTTGATCCTTAAGTTTACGAACGATTCTTGTTGCTAAAATCGCTCTATCTTTCTCTGAAACGTACACGATTCCACTATTATGTATTTTCAGAGAATCACCGGATGATGGTCTGCCTGTAAACTTTATTTTGAAGATTCTATTGTCATTTTCCGAATCATAAACACCCATAATTTCCCATTCAAAATCGCTAAAGTTTTCCGGTCTTAGTTCGCTAAAAACAGGATAGGGAGCAGGATCTATTATGAAATTGAAGTTTGTCGATTTATCAGACTGATTGTTAGCCGATATTCGTATATCTGAAAATGAAACTTTCGATTTTTTTCCTTTCATTAGCCCCTTCAGATCAACCGGTTTTATAACCAATCGGCTTTCTCCAATAAAGACACAAGTATTATTTTCGCTTATTTGTTTCCGATATATCCCCTGTAAAATCGGATAAGCAGGCGGATAATTTACTTTCATTTTGTCAAACGAAGATTTTATCAATTCTCGAATGTTTATATTTGTAACCAAAATTTCCGGTAATTCAAACATTTTACTTTGCAACTGAATCTTATTATTGATAGCTATTTCACGTCCTATCATACTCCTAACTTCATACCCAATGTATGAGAAGTGAATCGTATCATTCTCCGAAATATCATTGACGGTAAAATCACCATTGATATTTGTTATCGTACTTTTATTGTTATTCGTTGGAATATAAACAGACACAAACGGCAGACTTTCGCTTGTATTTGCATCAACAACTCGCCCATTTATTTTATTTTGTCCTTCTACCGGAATACACTTCAGTATTGCCAAACTAAGCAGCAGTAAATTTATCTTCCTAATCATGATTTGTCTGATAAGTAAATTATACACAAATCTAAAACATTATCTTCAGGAAAACAACCAAAGAAAGAAAAAAAAGTATTCTTTAACGCTTCAGAAAGAACAACCAATAGAAACCAATCATTTTGTCACGAATACAGGAAACTATCAAACCTTTTTGATATTTTAGCCCACATATTGAACAGCACGAGGAGTGGCTCACACTTGACACCTCATCATCTGAGTTTCTTTCAAAATGACAAATATGGCAAATTGTCAGTTTTTGCCCTCTGAAAAACCCATTTTTTGACGCCCACCCCTTCCTTTCCCCTCAAAAAACGCAAAAAAACAGAGATTATAAAAACGCAGAATGCGTTTTTATAATGGTTAATTGTCAATTATTAATTATAAATTGAATGTTTTTATGTTATTTTGATTGTATTCACATATATTTGAATCAAATTGATATTATTGCCGAAGGTCGTTTTTTGCTCGTAAATGCAACTTTGCAACTCATAACTAATGTTATTTTGACGAAAATTAAATTATTATTCAATCTTATTATAGATTCAAAAGCATCTTGACGGGAAATAATGCTTGCATTTTTTCAAATCATGCTGCATGATTTTTTTGACTCACGTGCATGATTTGCCAACAAGATAAGCATGAATTTAGTGAAAATATGCAAACAATTTACCGAAACACTCACAATCTATTATATAAAATAGCAAAGTTGGCCGGATTAAATATTAGTAACACTTACACTATGCACAATAAAATACACGTTTAACTATTAAATTAGGTGGTAATTTAAGTGGTTTTAGAATCACAACATTATTATTAACATATCACCTGGAAACATCTAATATTCTAACAATTAAACGATTATCAAATCACTGCTACCCTTCTGCGTATTTGTGCAAGCCGGTCGGCTAAGGATTTGTCTTGTTTTGCCATCTGCATATTGTAGTCGGTTTGCAAACCGATTAGCATATCCGCTGGTATTCCCAAGGCAGCTTCAAACAACATTGCCGTTGTTGGGGTCAATGGGCGGCGTTCGTTCAATATGTGGTTTAACTCTTTGTAAGACATTCCCATTTGAGCGGCAAGTTTAACCTGCGA
>JAISRJ010000099.1 GCA_031273705.1 Clostridiales bacterium | reverse complement strand
GAATTAATTTCACTTGCTCCACCGTAGCCGAATTTGATGATATGTACTCTTTCCCCACAAACAGCTTCTTTAGTCTTTCCCAGAATGCAGGCATCCTGACCCATTCCTTCCTATGTAGTCGAGGTTCCATCAAATATATTGTAGCACTTCGGCGATTAATTGTAAATCCTGGGAATAACATTCCTGGGAATAACATTCCTGGGAATAACATTCCTGGGAATAACATTCCTGGGAATAACTCTACTCGCCAACATGAATCGACATTATACTCGTCAGTGGAAGCATTTGCCAATTACATACCAGAATTTTTAGCGAAAGGTAAAAAATATGGCCGCGCCGCGTATCCGCAAAGATACGCACGTAACCGTCTGATGTGGTGTCGCGCTATAAAGGCCGTATTAATGGCAGGTGATTACACTCGCGAGCATGGTAAATGGTTTGCATTTTTTCAGGTATCGTGTATACTATAATGGACTTTATCCTGGAGGGTGATATGCCTAATATTTTTGTCACAATGGTTTCCAGCCTTATATCTTTGTTTATCTGCATGGCTGCCGGATATCTGTGCCGCAAAGTAAATATATTAAACCGCGGTGTAACCGGTAGTTTATCCAGCTTTTTAATACTAATAACACAACCTTGCACCATTTTTATGTCATTGCAAAGACCGTTTTCTATAGAACTGCTGTTTGAATGCTTTATAGTTTTTTGCATAGCGGTTGCGGCGCATTTTATTGGCTGGCTTATTGGATTTGCGCTGGCAAAAGCGCTTAAACTTGAAAAAGATGTCGCTGTAATATGGCAGTTTGTACTTATTTTCAGCAACATCGCCTATATGGGTATACCTATAATTAACGCGATTTATGGGTCAGACGGATTAATCTTTAACGCGATGTTCATAACCGCATTTAATTTATTTGCCTTTACTATCGGAATAAAGCTGTTTGAATCTAATAAAAACCCCGATACTAACGTCTTCAATTGGAGAACGTTTGTTAAAAATCCGCCTCTGATTGCGATTTTTCTGGGATTAATATTTTTTATAACCTCGCTCAGCTTTCCCGCGCCAATCCAAAACGGCTTTAAGCTTTTATCCGATATGACTACTCCATTATCGCTGGTTATAGTGGGTTCCACACTTGCCATGAATGACATAACCAAAATATTTAACGATAAAAAACTATATATCTTGATGTTTTTTAGGCTTATATTCTTGCCTATGATCGTTTTGATATGCGCGAAACCATTTATACATAACCCCGTCATGCTGGGCACATCCGTAATTACTGTCGGTATGCCGTCGGCGGCGCTTGTGGCTATTTTCGCGGAGCGTTACGAAGGCAATTCCGATTACGCGTCTAAGGCGGTGTTTGTTTCAACGGTATTGTGTTTAGTTACAACGCCAATACTCACGCTTTTTCTCTGATTCACTCAATACAATAATCTATACAAAGGAGATAGGTATGCTAAATAAGAATATTGCCCACAATGCGTTGGAGACGGCTTTGTCCGGTGGAGGCGACTTTGCGGAGCTATTCGTCGAGAATAAAGAAGAAACCAGCGTTTCTATGCTTAACGGTTTGGTCGAAAACGCGCTTTGGGGTGTAAGCTACGGCTGCGGCATTCGGATATTTAACGGACTAGGGGCAGTATATGCCTATACGAATGATACTTCGGAGAAGAACTTAATAAGAGTCGCTAAAGAAGCCGCCGCCGCCGTAAAAAATGTCCGAGGCGGCAACGAGATTACTTTTGACTTTGATAAACTAATCTACAGAAACATCCATCCGATAAAAATCCTGCCCGGCAATGGAAATAAACGTTTAATAACAGAGAAACTGCGCCAGGGTTCCGATTCGGCTTTCGATTACTCCCAAAAAATTACACAAACTTCTTGCGGATTTTCCGGGTATAGCCAGGATGTGCTGATTGCGAATTCCGATGGATTATGGGTGGAAGATCGTCGTGTACGAACCAGAGTAAGCATATCAGCCGTCGCATCCTCGATGAATGAAAAGCAAACGGGGTTTGCGGGTCCGGGCGCTCATATGGGTTTTGAATTTTTAGATACTTTGGATATGAACGCAATCGGCGTGGACTGCGCGCGGATTGCCGCTACTATGTTAAAAGCCGAACTTTGTCCCGGCGGAAAAATGCCGGTCATTATAGACAACGCGTTCGGTGGGGTTATTTTCCACGAAGCCTGCGGTCATAGTTTGGAAGCGGCTTCCGTAGCTATAAAAAGCTCTGTGTTCAGTGATTGCCTGGGGGAGAAAATAGCGTCCGATAAAGTTACGGCCATCGACGACGGTACAGTCCCCAATGCCTGGGGTTCGCTGAATATCGACGACGAGGGCGCAAAGACCAGAAAAAACATTCTGATAGAAAACGGCGTTTTAAAATCTTTTCTGATAGACCGGCTTAACGGTTTAAAAATGGGTATGGAGTCAACGGGTTCATCCCGCAGAGAATCCTATAAATATGCCCCGACTTCTCGAATGACTAATACCTACATCGCAAATGGCGCGGATAAACTTGACGATATTATCAGCGATACGGAATATGGGCTGTACGCCAAGAAAATGGGCGGCGGGTCGGTTCAGCCGGCGACGGGCGAATTTAATTTCGCTGTGACCGAGGCTTATCTTATCCGCGAGGGTAAAATTGCGGAACCCGTGCGCGGAGCCACTTTGATTGGCAAGGGTTCGGAAGTGCTTATGAATATTGATCGCGTTTCTGATAATTTAGCCCACGGGCAAGGTATTTGCGGGGCGCTTAGCGGTTCTATACCCACGAACGTCGGTCAACCCACAATTCGCGTAAAAGAACTAACAGTGGGAGGTCGCAAATGATAGACGCTAATTTCAAAACAAAACTTTTCTTGGCGGCGGCGCGGCTGGGTTTCCAAAACTGGGAATTATATTATATGCAGGCTAAGAATTTTAGTGTAAAAGTGCTTAACGGCGAGATTAACGAATATAAAAATTCGGACACATTAGGTCTTTGTTTTAGGGGAATGTACAGAGGCAGGATGGGTTACGCCTTTACCGAAAGACCGGACGAAAACATGATAGAACCTATGCTGACACAGGCAATCAAAAACGCTAAGATTATCGAGTCGGAAGACATTGTAAATCTGTATAAGGGGGATTCGATATATCCTAAAATTCATTCGTACAATCCCGCGATAAATGAAATCTCCGTCTCCGAAAAAATTCAACTTGCTCTGGATATGGAAAGGGCGGCGTATGAAACCGACAGCCGCGTAAAACTTGTCAACTATTGCGCTGTTTCAAACGGTGAAAGCGAAATTTATATTACCAATTCTTTCAGGCTGGATCAACAATACAAGAGTAATCATATATTAGCATACCTGCAAGCTATCGTCGAAGAGAACGAGATTACAAAAACAGGGTTTAAGGAGTGGCATGGCAGGGATATATCAGATTTTTCTCCGCAGTCGTTGGCAAGAGAGGCTGTAAACGAGGCTTTGGCTATGTTGCCCGCTAAAAGCTTGGACAGCGGGAATTTGCCTGTCGTATTTGACAAATACATGGCTTGCGATCTTTTCTCGGTATTCGCCAGAGCCTTCTTCGCTGAAACCGCTCAAAAGGGTTTTTCATTGCTAAGGAACAAAACCGGGCAGCAGATAGCCGCCGACATTGTAACTATCCACGACGACGGTATTCATCCGGACAGTTTGGGGAGTGTGCCATTCGATTCCGAAGGTGTAAGCTGTCGAAATAAAGTTGTAGTTGAAAACGGCGTTTTAAAAACACTTTTATATAATTTAAAATCCGCTGAAAAAGAGAATAAGCATAGTACGGGTAACGGCTTTAAGAGCAGTTTCCGCAGTCCGGTTGACACGGCTTGCACGAATTTTTATGTACTGCCGTCCGATATTTCTTTTGATAGTTTGCTGTCTAAGGTTGACCAAGGGTTATTAGTTACCGATCTTGCCGGGCTTCATTCGGGCGCGAACCCCATTACCGGAGATTTTTCTCTGTCGGCTTCCGGATTTGAGATTAAGAACGGTAAGAAATTAAGACCGGTGGAACAAGTGACCGTGTCCGGTAATTTTTTTGAATTACTGAAGAACATCGCGGCTATCGGCGACGATTTGCGGTTTGACCTGCCCTCATCGACAGGAACCATCGGTATGCCGTCTATTTTAGTCAGAGATTTAAGTGTCGCGGGAGGTTGAAATTTGTCTATGAGTTTGCGTGAAAATCTGTTGGAATTACTGGAGCGGGACAGCCGGTTGCTGCCGGAGGATTTATCGGAGCAGCTGGGACTGGATGAAACGCTGGTAGCGGAAGAATTGGGCCGCATGATAGACGAACAGGTTATCTGTGGGTACAACACGCTGATAAACTGGGAAAAAACCGACCGAGAATTCGTGACGGCGCTGATAGAGGTAAAAGTAACTCCTCAACGAGGCAGGGGTTTTGACAGAATCGCGCAACGAATATATATGTTTGACGAGGTAAAGGCTATCTATTTAATGTCCGGTGGCTTTGATTTTACTATTATAATTGAGGGACCCAATATAAAAGAAATATCATATTTTATTTCCGACAAGCTCGCGCCTATGGAGTCGATTATGAGCACGGCGACCCATTTTGTTCTTAAAAAATACAAAGATCACGGTATTATCCTGGAAAAGCCACATAAAGACGACGACAGAATGATTGTTTCGCCATGACCAAGACACTTGTTTCAAACGCCCTTACTTCAAATAAGACGTTTGTTTGCGAACGGATTCAAAACCTTCCTTTTTCCGGAATAAGAAAATTCTTTGATATTGCCAGTGAAATGCAGGATGTAATCTCACTAGGCGTTGGAGAGCCGGATTTTGACACCCCGTGGAATATCCGCGAAGAGGCGATATATAGGTTGGAAGCTGGAAATACCGTCTATACGTCCAACGCGGGTCTGTTGGATCTGCGCAAAGCTATATCAAAATATATGTTTGACCGATTCGACTTGCGATATGACTATAGCGATCAAATATTGGCGACGGTCGGCGCGAGCGAGGGTATCGATATTGCGTTGCGCGCAATTTTGGATCCCGGCGACGAAGTGCTTGTGGTCGAACCGTGTTTTGTATCTTACCGCCCGTGTGTTACAATGGCGGGCGGTGTGCCGATTACCATCGGGGCAAAGGCGGAAAATGATTTTCGTGTCACTCCGGAAGAACTGTCCGCTAAAATCAATTCAAAGACCAAGGCGCTGTTAATATCTTATCCAAATAACCCGACCGGCGCGATTATGGAAAAATCCGACTTGGAACAATTGGCTGACGTTCTGCGAGAGCGGGATATTGTGGTAATCAGCGACGAAATATACGCGGAACTCACATATGGTCAAGAACATGTGAGTATAGCGTCCTTGCCCGGAATGGCCGAGAAAACCATTGTTGTGAATGGATTTTCCAAGGCTTTTTCTATGACCGGATGGAGACTGGGTTTTGTTTGTGGCCCAAAAGAAATTATTGAAGCAATGCTGAAAATCCATCAATATATTGTAATGTGCGCGCCGTCAGTCAGTCAGTACGCAGGTATAGAAGCGTTGAAAAACAGCGCCGACAGCGTTCGTCGAATGCAAAAGGAATACAATGGAAGACGGAGGGTTATGCTAAACGGCTTTAATAAAATGGGGCTTACATGCTTTGAACCGCGTGGAGCGTTCTATGTTTTTCCCTGTATAAAATCCACAGGTCTGTCGAGCGAAGATTTTTGTACGAAACTGCTTTATGAGCAAAAAGTAGCGGCCGTCCCGGGCAACGCGTTTGGTGAAAGCGGCGAGGGATTTATCCGATGTTCCTACGCCACGGGCATACGCCAGTTGCGAGAGGCGTTAAATAGGATACGCTCTTTTTTAGATAATTAGTTTTCTGACACATCCTTGTCGTTTCCTGTTAATAAAAATATTGAGAACTCAGATAATATTGTTGACTCTATT
>JAISRJ010000047.1 GCA_031273705.1 Clostridiales bacterium | reverse complement strand
GCCTTCAATAGAATCCCCCTTTCTCGTCGACATAATTATAACCGATTTGGGGGATAAAATCACGATTTATTAATTTTTTTAATATAAATTAATAGTTTTATAAATTAGTTTGACTATATGAAATATTACCGTCCAGCGGGGATTGTTCAGCGGGGATGCCCTTGACAGAACAGTTCTAAATATTTTTTGCTTTAGTATAAGAAAATAATGTATTATAAGAAATAATCTATTTAAAAAATAATCTATTTAAAAAATAATCTATTATAACAAAATAATAAAGCAGAATACTGGGAGGTAATAAAAGTGTATACGGTAATAATTATCGGCGGGGGCGTCGTAGGTTCGCTGATAGCAAGGGAACTTTCAAGATACAACTGCCGAATTTTGTTGTTGGAGAAAGAAAACGATGTGGCTTGCGGCGCTTCTAAAGCTAACAGCGGTATAGTTCACGCAGGTTTTGACGCCGAGGCGGGAACGCAAAAAGCCGCTTTTAATGCAGCCGGAAATATTATAATGGAAAGGGTCTGCGAGGAACTTGGAGTACATTTTCGCAAAAACGGGTCCATGGTCTGCGCGTTCAACGATTATGAACGCGAGAGCCAAGCTCAATTATTAAAGCAGGGCGCTGCCAATAATGTTAAAGGCTTGTCGATAATCTCTGGAGACCAGGCACGCGAATTGGAACCGGCTCTGTCCGATAATGTAAAGAGCGTATTGCTTGCGCAGACAGGCGGAATTGTCTGTCCATATAATCTGGCGATTAACGCCGCCTCCAACGCCGAACAGAATGGATTGGATTTACGATTGAATGAGGAAGTTATCTCAATCATAAAAGAAAACCATAAATTCATAGTTTCAACAACTGGTCATGAATACACGGCAAAATATGTAATTAACGCCGCCGGGCTTTTCGCGGATAAAATAGCGGCTATGGTCGGGGATAGTTCTTTTAGTATTATTCCCCGCGCGGGGGAATATATGTTGTTTGATAAAAGCATGGGCGGACTGGTCGGCCGCACTATCTTTCAAATGCCCCAAAAATCTATGGGTAAAGGAGTGCTGGTTACCCCGACGGTCGACGGGAATTTACTGATTGGTCCCAGCGCCGTTAATCTAAGCGCAGATAATGAAACCATTCACGATACGACGACCGACGGTCAGGATTTTGTTTGGCGAACGGCTCTAAAGAGTGTGCCGGGAATAAACCACTCAGGGCTTATAACTTCTTTTACGGGGATAAGAGCCGTATCGGACAGTGATGATTTTATTGTGGGAGAATCGAATACAACACCAGGGTTTTATAACGCCGCCGGTATTCAATCACCCGGGCTTACGGCATCGCCCGCTATAGGCGAATACCTGGCGCGGCTTATCGTAAAAGCGGAGAACCTTTCAAAAAATTCCGATTTTTATCCATACTTCCACTCACATCCGTCAATACTGGAATCGATGGAACTATCCAAAGCAGAATTGGACGCTCTTATAAAAGAAGATCCCTCATACGGGAATATTATCTGTCGTTGTGAGACGGTATCCGAAGGGCACATATTGGATGCTTTGCGCCAAAAATGCCCGGCTACGGATATTGACGGCGTAAAACGCCGGACCAGAGCGGGAATGGGTCGCTGCCAAGGTGGGTTCTGTATGCCAAAAGTGCTGGAAATTATAGCCCGGCAAACCGGAAAAGAATTTACAGAGATAAATAAAAAAGGTGATGGATCGCTCATACTTTCTGGGAAAAGAAAATAAGGTCTCCCTGGTGGTGCCCGCGGGAGTTATCCCGTTAATGTGACTAGCCGCGCGATTGACAACGCCCAACTTCATTTCGGTAATATAATGACAAACCGGCTTCCCTTGTTAGGTTCACTCCGCGCCGCCACCGTTCCGCCGTGCGCCGAAACCACCGACTTGACGATCGCGAGTCCTATGCCCGAACCGCCTGTATTTCGGTTGCGGGATTTATCAGCGCGGTAAAACCGCTCGAAAATAAATGGCAACTCGTTTTCGGAGATTCCCGTGCCGTTATCTTCAATCGCAAACACAGTTTCATTCTCGGTATCCTGTATGGAAATTTGAATATGCCCGCCCTCCGGCGTATATTTCACCGCGTTGGACACAAGATTTCCGATAACGCCGCTGATTCTATCCTTGTCTATCAATGCTGCCGCGGGCGTTCCGTCTATGTTAAGCCGCAGGTTTTTGGTCGTCAGTTCGCCCGCGAAGTTATCGCAAACGCTGCGAGTGAGCGCAAGTAAATCTGTCGGAGTTTTATCCAATTTCAAATTATCGCTTTCGGCTCGTTCCAATCGCTCTAAATCCATAACCATTTTGCCAAGGCGCATGATTTCCTCATGGCAGCTTTTAAGCCGTTCCGGAGTTGGGTCCCATACGCCGTCGATCATCGCCTCAATGTGTGTGCCTAGCGTCGCGAGGGGAGTTCGGAGTTCGTGGGCGACATCGGCGGTAAGCCTTTTGCGCAAAGTTTCCTGTTTGGACAGGGCTGCAGAGAGATGATTTACGGAAGATACTAAATCCAGAAGTTCTTTCGTTCTCGTACCTCCCTCAAATTGAATATCATAGTTACCCGCCGCAATCCGCCCGGCAATTTCCGCTGTCTTTGCGACAGGGCGAGCGATACGTCTCGCCAAAATCAATCCCGCCATGAATGAAAGCAGCAACGAGGACACGCCAACAATCATCAGCATAATATTCAGCGAACTTATAAAGTCAAAGTCACCTTCAGTCAAAAAATAAGGGCCAAAGTAACTAACACTCGCGAAGCCGACCTTTTGCTCATTTTGCGTCAGCGTATATTCGTGCGAAGCGAAATCTCCGGCCCGACCGTATTCCCTCATTCGGTTTGTAATATCGTCCATGATGTGCTGACACTCCGCCATATCGTGGTTTCCCGCGTCCCAAATACTCTCGCCAACGTGGTTATACACCTTAACAATATAGCCTTCTTCTAAAGCGTCCATGCCTACTGTATGAACGGCGTCTTTGTTCCACGAGCGTGTAAAGCTGTTGTATAGCAGACTCAAGTCACTAACGATATGCTCTGTTCTTTGTGCCTGTGTTTTCGCGACATATGATTCAAATTGGCTGCTTATCAGCGTATTGGAAAAAAAGCTGATAATGGAAACCGTAATCAGCACAACCAGCATAAACGCCATCGATAATTGCGTTCTAAGACTTCGCATTACACATCTCTCGAGGCGGATGTTTCGCTCGAGGCGGACGTTCCGCCCGAAACGGACGTTTCGCTCGAAGCGGACGTTCCGCCGAACTTATACCCAAGCCCGTGTATCGTAAGGACATAGTCCGGATTTTTGGAATCATCCTCAATCTTTTGACGCAGATTCTTGATATGGTTATCAATCGCGCGGTCAAAGCCGTCAAACTCCTCACCAAGAGCGATATCTATAAGTTCCGCGCGAGTGAACGCCTTTCCGGGGTATTTAATCAGCGCTGCAAGAATTTTTATCTCACTGGGCGTCAGGTTGACAGCTTCCCGATTTTTCAGGACGATGTTCTTTTCAAAATCAACGACTAAATCTCCGCCCCGAAAAGAGTTTTTTACTGTCAGAGGAATCAAATCGTCAGCGGTCCGCCGCAGTACGGTATCAATCCGCGCGGAAAGTTCCCTTAAGCTGAACGGTTTTATGATGTAGTCGTCCGCGCCGATATTAAGTCCTTCCAGCAGGTCGTTTTCCTCAATCTTAGCTGTCAACATGATTATCGGTACACGAGATTTTCCGCGTATTCTGCGGCAGATTTCCTCTCCGGGAATATCGGGAAGCATAAGATCAAGAACAATCAGCGCGATGTTTTCACGCCCGAAGATCTCAAGCGCCTGTTTCCCATCTTCGGCGGTAAATACTGTAAAGCCGCGGCTTTCCAAAAACGAGGACACCACCTCCAAAATTTTCGGCTCATCATCCACGGCCAGAATATTTTTGTTTTTCAGAGTCACTGAGTCCACCTCGTCACCGCGGTAAGTAATCTTCCTACCGCAAATTAAACGGTTTTAAGAACTTGTAAACATCGGTCGGTCTGCCGTCAATATCGACGCTTACTGTCGTGTATACCCAACCTTCAACCTTTTCGGGGTCAACACCCGCCGCGACAAGAGGCTCCGGGTTTAACACAAACACAATGTCTTTATCCTGATTTTCCTTTGTCGTACCGTTCACAGCGAAGTCCTTTGCCCACTCGAACAGGTTTCCGTCGCCCAGATTGACATTGTAATGGTCAAGCGCGGTGTGATATCCGATAGAATCGCGGTATTTGCCGACGATTTGCTCATACGCCGCAAGAGCCGTAGGATTGCCGCTGTATTTCAGGTCGTCGTCGCCCAGCTTAGTACCCACCATTAGCATACCTTCATACGCCGCATAGTTTTCCGGCAACTTGCTCGTATCAAGCCCCGCGTCTGTAAACGGTTTCGCGTCAAACTCCAACATCACGTCGTGAAGTGGACTTTTGCTGTAATTTTCGCTCCATATAAAGCGTACCGTATCGTCCGGCGCCGAGAACGACCATCCGACATTCATTTCGTCCGCTTTAATCTTGTCAGGGGCAGCGTCCAAGACTTTTTCAAATGATGCGACGGAATCTTTGCCAACCACATCCAGCCCCGACAATCCGGAGCAAGCTGTCAATACTGCCGCCGCCATCACTCCTGTAACCGCGAGCGCAATTCTCCTGATAGAATTTTTCATTATGCGCCCATCCCTTCTTCCACACTCCGTAAAGCTGCGCTTTGCGGGGCACTCGTTTGGCTTTTCGCCTTAAATCTTTTCAATCGCAACGCGTTTGTAAGTACCGACACGGAACTGAGACTCATCGCTGCGGCGGCAAATATGGGGTTTAGCAAGGGTCCGCCGAACAGGTAAAGCACCCCCGCGGCAATCGGTATGCCTACCACATTGTATCCAAACGCCCAAAACAAATTTTGCTTGATGTTGCGGATTGTGGCGCGGCTTAGGTTAATCGCTGTTGGCACGTCCATCAGATCACTACGCATTAACACTATATCAGCGCTTTCCATTGCCACGTCCGTGCCGGAGCCGATTGCGATACCAATGTCAGCCTGTGCCAACGCAGGCGCGTCGTTTATGCCGTCGCCTACCATTGCGGTCTTGCGGCCTTCGTCCTGTAGTTTCTTGACCTCATTAGATTTATCCTGAGGCAGAACCTCGGACAGCACGCGGTCAATGCCCACTTGCTTTGCGATGGCGGCGGCTGTTTTGGCGTTGTCTCCTGTAATCATCGCAACTTCAATGCCCATTTTGTGCAGTCGCTCAATTGCGGCTTTGCTCGACTGTTTTACCACGTCAGCCACGGCTATGATCCCTTCAAGCACACCGTCAATCGCCACATACATGGGCGTTTTGCCTTCACCTGCCAGTTTGTCGCTGGCTTCCGTAAGTCCGGAAAGCAAAATATTCCGCTCATCCATCAGCTTTCGGTTGCCCGCGAGGACTGTCCTGCCGCCGATTTTCGCCTCAATACCGCGCCCTGTAAGAGAATCAAACTCGTCGACAGGCAAAAGCTCCAGACCTTTGTCCTGCGCACCGATTACAATTGCCTGCCCAAGCGGGTGTTCGGATCCTTTTTCCGCGCTGGCCGTGAGAGCGAGCAGGGAATCACCGCCGCCGCAAAAGCTCCCCTCGCCGCCGTCTATTGTCAGAACGTCGGTCACGGTGGGCTTGCCCTCGGTGATAGTACCTGTCTTGTCAAAGACGATGGTATTGATTTTATGAGCGGTTTCGAGCGCCTCGCCGCCCTTTATGAGTATTCCGTTTTCCGCGCCCTTGCCGGTCCCCACCATTATCGCGGTCGGCGTAGCCAATCCCAACGCGCAGGGGCAGGCGATAACCAGCACGGAGATAAAGATGGTCACAGCGAACTTCAAATCGCCTCCCGTACCGAAATACCACGCGATTCCCGACAACAGCGCGATCACACAAACCACCGGGACAAAGTAGCCGGATACAATGTCCGCCATTTGCGCAATCGGGGCTTTGCTGCCCTGAGCGTCCTCCACCAACTTAATAATCTGCGCCAACACAGTGTCGGCGCCAATTCTTTCCGCGCGGAATCGCATCGTACCCGTCGTGTTCAGCGAAGCGGCGTAAACCGCGTCTCCCGCCTTTTTATCTACAGGCATACTTTCGCCCGTAAGCATTGATTCGTCGATTGCGGTGTTGCCGGAAACGACCGTGCCATCCACAGGAATTTTCGCGCCGGGCTTCACGGCAATAATGTCGCCGATTTCCACCTCGTCAATGGGAATTTCACGCTCCACGCCATCCTGAATCACAATAGCCGTTTTCGGCGCAAGCCCCATCAGCTTTTTGATCGCTTCACTTGTTCTGCCTTTGGAGACGGCCTCTAACGATTTTCCCAGCAGAATCAAAGTGATGATAACACCCGCCGTCTCGAAATACAGCGATTCAACCGCGGCAAACTCTCCGTACGCAATTTGCCAAGTGTTGTAGATGCTGTACAGTACCGCCGCCGTCGTCCCTATGGCAATCAGGCTGTCCATGTTCGGACTTCGCGTCCAAAGCGCCTTAAACCCGATGGTATAGAACTTGTAGCCCACAGCGATAACGGGGATGACAAGAAGAAGCTCTGCCAGCGCGTAGAGCAGAGGATAACTCATCGGGTCAAGCCCGCCGGGGAACGGAAGTCGAATTACCTTAATCATCGGCACCATTGCTATGTAAAGCAACGGCAGGGAAAACACCGCCGACACGATGAATTTCGTCCACAGCGTCCGAATTTCCTTTTGCTTGCGCGCCCTGTCCTCATCCGCGGCGTCCGTTTTGGAAACTTCCAGCGCCTTGTACCCTGCCTTTTCGATGGATTCCTTGATAGTGGAAACCCGTGCCTTTGCGGGGTCATAGGCGACCGTCGCCTTCTCTGTAGCGAAATTGACGGAAACGCTCGCCACACCGTCTAACTTTTTAATTGCTTTTTCCACCCGCTGGGCGCAGGCCGCGCAGGTCATACCGCCAATTGGGATAGTAATACGGCTATTGTCCGTCTTTTCCACCACCTCGTAACCGATTTTCGTCACGGCCTCCTTGATGACGGGTATAGACAGACTTGCTGTGTCATACTCTACAAACAACTTCTCGCTTGCCAGATTCACGGTCGCCTGACCGATACCCGACAGCTTTCGGACGGTCTTTTCGATCCGCTGGGCGCAAGCCGCGCAGGTCATGCCTCTTATGCTCAACACTTGACTTTCCATATGTGGTCACCTCACTCTTTATATATTGTGTTTTTCTTGATAATTCGCAATCTCCTTGATATTATTATATCCATAAAAATTACTTTTTCAAGTACACATACACTGACTTCGGTTTGAGTCTGAAACCCATTCCGCTTACCATGTACGACTGGGGCGCGGGCTATCTGCGAGATAACGGAAAGGAAATCAATTGCTCTATGACATCTAACAGCATTTAAGTCTTTTGCCGCTTAATAATTGCCTTTCCAGTTGGCGAATATCCCGGTGGACTCTTGCAGGAAGTCGTATGATATCGTAATGTATTCGTCTGTCACGGTTTTGTCCTCCGCAAAGATTGGCCAAGGGTTGCAGCCTCCCGATTCGATTTCCACTTGGCTCATCATGAAACGATTGCCGCAGTTTTGGCAAACCAAGACATCGCCGGATTGTTCATAATATCCTCTGCCGGAATCGTAACAGACCTGACAGGTATTAAACGCGGTGCGAATTGTACCATCCGACGCTTCAACCGCTATGATTTCCAAGTCTACGCCGTCCACCGTAACGGGATAAAATTCGGCGGTCGTGGAAACATCGCCTATGGGGATCACAAGATCCTGACTTGCGTAATTGTCCGCAGTTTTGGCATCAGCACTTACGGCGTTATTGTTTCCGGCATTTGTGTCTCCGCTACCCGTAATATCTGCGCTTCGATTTAAAACAGCAATCATGACCACGGCAATTACAAACACTGACGCAATGCCTGTTAGTAAAAGCCACTTGTTCTTTTTTACCTGTTTTTTCGGCGGTCTCTTCCCCGATTGTCCACTTCCTTGGAGATATGTCTTTTTAGTTTGTGACATTGATAAATTCCTCCTAATTCTTATGATGTAATGGCTTAATCCTGCTCCTATTGATTCGGCAGGGCTTTAGATTTCTTGCCATTCCGCTCATCTTTCTTCATCGGTTTGCCGCGCATGAAAATCATAGCGACACCGATTGCGGCAATTGGTAAAACGCAGTGCCAATGACTTAACAAAAAACTCATTTTGTGTACCCCTTTCTCAGATTTTACTAGTGGCTGCTCCTTCCGGCAAAACACCGGCCTCCACCACTGTGATGGAACTTCTTATCATTCCCATCCAGCAGCTATATTGGAATGCGCCGATTTTATCCGGCGTGAACTCAATGATGTTTTCCCCGGTTTTGAATTGATATTCAATTCCATATTCAGGAATTTGCATTCGATTGTTACATCCGTTAACGCTGCCCTGCGGAGCGTTTATCGTCCACTTTACAGGAATTCCGACTTGTACTGTAATTGCGGGATATCGACCATTTGCAAGAGTGCTGTTGACAATTTGGACGCCGTTTTCGATAACAATATCTGAACCACCCGATGTATCTCTTGCGGCAAGCCCTGAATTGGGCACGGCTAAAAAGTCAAGAGATAACCCTGAAAGTGTCCAGCCTTGCGATAACATAGAAATACCGAGAACCACAACCAATACGGCCCCGACTGTCATAACTTTGCGCGTGAATTTCTTGCTGAGTACCGAACTCAAAGCGCCAAGCCCGAACATCAGCGGTACGGTACCGAGAGAGAATAACAGCATGGACAACGCGCCTGTAATGGGACTTCCCGTGGACAGCGCGTAAATCTGCATGGCCTGCAAGGGTCCGCATGGCATAAGACCATTCAGCAGCCCGACAACAAGCGGACTGTTGCCGCTTGACTTTTGTTCGTCTATTTTGCGGGAAAATATGCGAGGCATATTCGGTGTGAACTTTCTTAAGCCGGGAAAAATTCCAAGCATATTGATTCCCATAATGACCATAAATATGCCGGCGACCAGTTTCAGCCCTCCTTGTACGCTGTTTGAAAAAGTGACGATCGAGCCGAGCGCTCCGACGAGAAAACCAACGGCCGTGTAGGATATAATCCGTCCAAAGTTGTATAAAAGACTAGGGCGCAAGGCCGCCACGCGATTGCCGCCAGACTCACCTATCCGAGCGGATTGTGGTATGCACTGCGAAAGGTTGATTCCTCCGCACATAGCGATACAGTGAACCGAGGTCAAAAGTCCGATAACGAACAGCATTCCATAACCCATGCCCGACTCGGCTGTGGGGAATAGATTAAAAGCATTTGTCAGTCCGAATTGCCTCGCCAGCATGAATACCGCAAGCAGTATAACTAGGATACCGACGGCGCGCTTGGAATCCGCAAACCGGGTTCCGGTCGCAAACCGGGTTCCGGTCACAAACCGGGTTCCGGTCGCCAGCCGGGCTCCGGCCGTTTTCAGGGTCTCGTCCGTCAGCACCTCATAGTCCAATTTTTCGATGACCGTCGTAATATCTTTCAGCGATATAACGTACGTGTCGTATAAAATTTCAGCGATTCCCGAGCTGTAACTTACACTCGCGCTTAGGATGCCCGCAGTATTTCGCAGCTTCTTTTCGATTTTGTTTTGGCAGCTTATACACGTCATGCCACCGATTCGCAGCTTCTTTGATTTGATTATCGACTCCATAAAGCGGCATCCTCTCCTTTTATCTGGTATCTTAATTGTACTAGGCAAATGTATGGATTTTATATGGATTTTCGCTTTGCGGTAATTTTTTTGCGCTCAATGATTTTTTCCTTGCCCGCGCTTAACGACCATATTAATCGATCCCCCCGATCGGGAGGAACAGTATTGTTTGACACCGTAAAAGCCCACCGGCAAATACATGAATGACGGAATTGTGAAATATAAGATTTCGCACACGAAATAGCGTAAATATATTAGAGATGTGAGTACATGAAATTCAACCGGACTTCATCTTAAAAATATAAGCGGAGGGATTACTATATCGGTAATTTTACGGGCAACGAATATTGAAAAATATTACGGGAACAAAGCAAATTTAACGAAGGCACTGGACGGGATTAGTTTTGAGGTAGAACCAGGCGAGTTTGTGGGAATCATGGGAGCGTCCGGCAGCGGAAAAACTACCTTGCTCAATTGCATCTCCACCATTGACACCGCTACGGCTGGGCAGATTTTAATCGGTGGGAAGGACATCACGGCGATGAGTCAAAAGTCGCTGTCTAAATTCCGACGTAAGTCTCTGGGCTTCATCTTTCAGGACTTCAATCTATTGGACACTCTGACCGCTTATGAAAACATCGCGCTGGCGCTGACAATTTCGAAACGCCCCGCCAAGGAAATTGACGCAAAGGTAAATGAAGTGGCAGACATTTTGGGCATTGCGGATGTTATGACCAAATACCCTTATCAAATGTCAGGCGGACAACGGCAAAGGGTGGCCAGCGCCCGAGCGATCGTCACGCGCCCTTCTCTAGTTCTGGCAGACGAACCCACCGGCTCGCTGGATTCCAAATCCGCAAAGGCGCTGTTGGAGAGCTTTCGTCGGTTGGTGCGTAAGCGAAG
>JAISRJ010000334.1 GCA_031273705.1 Clostridiales bacterium | reverse complement strand
ACCGTTACGGCTTCTGGGTTATGGTTGACAGTAATCTCCAATTCCAGATTAAAGCCGGGTTTTAAATCTTTGGGGACAGTGTCGAACGCGATCTCGACGGGAACAGTGGTGGATGTTCCGCTGGACGCGCTTGCGGAGACAGCGGAGTCTCCTATTTTCGTAACTTTACCTGTATATGTAGCATCAGCGATACCATCAGATGTCATTGCAACGGGCTGACCGATTGCCAACTTGGGTATGTCGTACTCAGAAATATCAGCAGTTACTATTAAGTCATTAAAATCCGCGATTGTAACTAACACTGTCGAGGCGTCAACGGTTTTACCTCGTGACACGCCGACGGACGTAACCGTACCCGCTAAAGGGGTAGTAGTGTTTTCTGTAATATCTTCCAATTGTTTACGATAATCTTCCAAATCTAATTGTGTCAGAGTTATTTGATTTTGTTGTTTTTCATAGTTTATACGATCAGCTTCGTCTTTTAGCGTGATTGTAGCTTCAGAAAGATTTAATTCGGCGTTTTTAAGGTTTTGTTCCGCAGAAGTAACGCTTTTTTGATTGGATTCTAAAGTTCGTTCTAAATCTCGCAAAGTGTTTTGTGCGTTTGTCACAGCGAGTTCAGCCGTAACTTTAGCGTCTTCCGCTTTAACTTTGGCGTCATTTGCGGTTTCGACAGCTTTCTCATACTGTTTGAATTCATCTAAAGAGATTCCGTCCACATTTAATAACTGTTGCTGCTTCGATTTCTCTTCTTCTGCTTCGTCAATATCCGATTGCGCCTTGTCAATATCCTGCTGGGCCTTTATAACATCTTCTTGCGCACGGGATATAGCTTCCCTTTGATCTTCTATTTTTATTTCTGTGGAAGCCACAGTATTTTGCGCGTCATATAGTGACTTGTCGGAACTGTCAACGCCGGTCTGCAATTGACGCAACTCGGATTCGCCAACGGGCGCGACCATGCTTTTTAAAGATAATTCTTGGTTACGCAGATTTATTTCAGCTTGCTGAATCTGCTTTTCCAACTCATCGCGCTTATCTTCAATGTCATAGTAGACAATAATCTGATCCTTTTCAACAATATCGCCAACTTCCACAAGTACTTCGGAAACGCGTTCTCCGTTTGCCCCATAAATCGATTCTTCGTTGTTTAGAGCTATTACGCCGGACGCGCTGACCAGTTCCTTTATGTCTGATTTCTCCGCGCGTTCTATTTGTGTTCGCCCAGCAAATTGAGCCATCATAGCCATTCGCTGTGATTCTTGAAAATATTTAAACACTGTGTATCCCCCGAATCCAATTGCCCCAATAATCGCAATAATTATCAAGGGTTTTATGAGTTTCCTAGGATTAAATTTCTGTTTTTGCATATATCCTCCTCAACTATCTATACTCATACTAAAAGAGTATACGTAGAATTAATAAAAAACAAGCTAAAAGTATATTAAAAACGGATTAAGATTTTGGAAAATTTCACAAAATATTATGTTTGGCGGCGTAGACCAGCGTGGATGTACAGGGAGCAAATGGAAGCATTTAACTGAAATTAGCGTTAAGGACGAATAATTCTTTGTAGATATTTTAGCTGTCCATAAGCTCGAAAGAAAGACGTAAATTGCAAAATAATTTGGCTGAGCAACCGCCAAAGCCCACACAGAATTTTTTCGGTGTGGGCTTGATATATAGCGATAGGTTTTACAAGAAACCCCGCCACCTGGGAGTCGTTCACATTCCGCGGCAAGTACCGCGTAATTGCCGCGAAGTGAGATGTTATTGACAATTGGTCACTATTTCAGCTCTGCCAACGCGATTACTATTTTATCAAACGCCCGCTGTGAAAAGTTAGCGGTTAGCGAGCCGGATTTACAGGTTATATATATGTCGTCTCCAATAATCAAGTCTATATCGCGCAACTCAATTTTGCTGGGATTCTTATTAAGATAAGCATCCATAATCTTGAATATATTATAGATTAATACGGACTGATCCCCATCGTGATCCAGTTTTACATTTACAGTTTCCGTTGATTCCGAAACATTGGACAGAGATTTAATATTATCCGGTATAACTGCTTCGGAGTCTGTCGCCGTTACAACCGCGACTTCAGGTTTTGTCTCGAGTGTAATCGCCGCTTCAGGTTTTGTCTCGACTGCAATCGCCGCTTCCGATTCTGCCTCCGTAGCAATCTCTGGCTTAGATTCTGTCTCTTCCTTAGTCATTGTTTGGGATTCTACTTCATCGGTAATGTTCGTGGCAATTGCCACTTTTATTGGCTCAACGCCCATAATAGCGCATAATACCTTTGCCGCCTCTATATCAGCCCTCCTATTACCAAAGTCCTCCGCCGTTTGATAATATGGTCTGATATCCAATAAATAGGCATTCGGAAATTCCCGAACAATATCCTCAGCAATGATGTTATATCTGAACCGCCGCTGATAATCGGTAACGATCAGTTCCTGCTCTTTGATTGAATGAGAAACAAATTCCGTCTCTGGGGCGGTCATTATTACCAGCGACGTATTTTGCGGTAAACTGCCGCATATTTCGCGTAGCGCATCCTCAAAATCGTCGTCGCTGTAAACATAATTTTCATACTTGTTAAAGAAACTCCCTGTCATTTTATCCAAATATTCCCTGGGCAAATAAGCTGGCGGAGTGCCCGAACGCCTGGGCATGAACTTCTGCATTTCGCATTCGGATAAAATGCTGATCAAAACATAATCATATTCCCCGGAGAACATCTTCGCGGAAAAAACATTTTCGCCAAGCAATGGCATTGATTTAAGCAAATTATTTTGTTCCGCGCTATACTTTAGACAATAAGTCGCGTAGGTTATGGATGTCGGCACATCAAAAAATTCTGTTTCAATATGTAAATTGTCGGCTCCAACCAAGTTCTCGGCAATCGATTTTAGTTCATTATAGCCTCTTATCAGTAATCGGGCGGGGGCTGTCGTATCTTCACCCGAATCATAAGAAACTACATTAATCCACGGCGGGCGGGCGTCATGCGTCAGTTCCCCCACGCAATTAACCGATTGTCTAAACGGCAGATACCCCAATTCAGCGTACGTCCATTGATCGACACCGGGCACATTAATTATATCGTTCGAGAACACCATATGTACAATGTTTCCGTTTTTTATAGCGTAAAACCCCGCAACTATCGGCTCAACGCTTTCAAACAGGTTAGATTCAAGCAGAATACATCCGCAATTAATAGATTCGTCGCGCATCAAATACCGTAAAACCGTAGGGGTAACGTGAGACCCGGTATAGTTAAGCCGTGACGAGGATTGCAGAAGATTTTCAAGTGCTTTCTGATACGGTTCGCAAACGGATAACGAGCAATTAATATCACATTGCGACAAAAAGGTGGGGCTGACCTGCAGAGTATTTGTATCTATGAGTTTTGTAAGTTTATATTGCGCTAAACGAATATGTAATTTATCATTATAGCCTGATAATTGAGGCAGCTTAACCAATTCGGGCAATTCGTCAGGGCCTGCCGCGGAGATGTCGGGCATAAGCTTTTCGCAGACGTGACGATTAAATAAGTTAGTGTCAACATATAGCGTATACTCCGGCTTTAATCGCGCATTTCTTATTATGCGCCGCACTCGATCGGCAATCGAAACGGGGGATGAATCCACGGATGGAAAAACAAGTGAATTCCAAACGCCCTTTTCTTCCAATTCCTTTTGAAAAGTATTGGGATTACCGCGCCCGCATACAGAATTTACGATTCCTCGGTTAGTTAGAGTCTTTATAATACTTATATGTTTCGAGTCAATTTCGTACAGCGACCAAATTACCAACCAGATATTGTCAGTCATAGTTATTCTCCCGAAAGTTTTTCCATTTTTCGCGCATAAATATCATAACACGCGAGAAAACTAAAAACAAGGTCGTGTATACCTTATGGAAAATAAACTTTTAGTTTTTTAGCCTTTTTACATAAAAAGGGTATTGACAAAAGATTTGCGATTTGTTATCATTCTGTTGAGGCAAAGGCGCTGACCATTTTGGGCACAGCGTCTTTTTTATTTTTTCAAAACACAGGGTACACTATGATTTTGAAAATATACTGGTGAGCGTAAGCGTTGTGCTAAAAAGGCCGTATGAACGGCAAATAATTTCGCTTGCGAGTATAGCTATTTTTGACGAGGTTTGCGCTGTTTTTCGGGCCCGCAATATAGCCTAAACCTCGTCTATAAAAATTTATATTAATGGGAGGATATTTTTTTATGGAAAATTCAATAGCAGATCTGTTTTCAGGCATTAATACGATATGGGTACTTGTAGCCGCGGCGCTTGTATTTTTTATGCAGGCTGGTTTCGCTATGGTAGAGACGGGTTTTACCCGCGCAAAAAACGCCGGCAATATTATTATGAAGAACCTTATGGATTTTTGTATAGGCACTGTTCTGTATTGGCTGGTAGGTTTTGGGATAATGTTCGGATCTACAGGAGCGATTTTCGGCGCTCTGGATCCAATGGTGCGCGGCGATTACAGCGCTATTCTACCGTCCGGAGTTCCGCTGTATGCCTTTTTAATTTTTCAAACTGTATTCTGCGCTACCGCCGCCACTATTGTATCCGGCGCGATGGCTGAGCGGACAAAATTCCTTTCTTATTGTATATACAGCGCTGTTATTAGTTTGGTTGTATATCCGCTTTCCGGTCATTGGATTTGGGGCGGCGGCTGGCTCTCGCAGATGGGATTTCACGATTTTGCCGGTTCTACAGCCGTGCATATGGTCGGCGGTGTTTCCGCGTTTGTGGGCGCGGCTATCCTTGGTCCGCGTATCGGTAAGTATAATAAAGACGGTTCCGCTAACGCTTTCCCCGGACACAGCCTGACACTGGGCGCGTTGGGTGTGTTTATACTTTGGTTTTGCTGGTTTGGGTTTAACGGCGGATCGACCGTTTCTATGGAAATAAGCCGTGACGCGGCGGGCGCGATAATAAGCGACGCTCCGGCTGCGGCGGGCGGTATTTTTGTAACGACCAACCTTGCCGCCGCTACGGCAGCAGCCGTAACGATGATAATTACATGGATCAGATACAAAAAACCGGATGTTTCCATGACATTAAACGGCGCCTTGGCGGGTCTGGTCGCGATTACGGCGGGTTGCGACGTTGTTTCGCCGGTCGGGGCTTTCCTCATCGGTTTAATCTCCGGTATCGTGATTGTTTTTGGTATAGAATTTATAGATAAAGTTATAAAAGTTGACGATCCCGTCGGAGCGGTTGGCGTTCATGGTATCTGCGGCGCGTTAGGCACAATTTTAACCGGATTCTTCGCGCTGGACGGCGGTTTGTTTTACGGCGGCGGATTTGGATTTTTGGGCGTGCAAGCGCTGGGTGTGGTGGTTGTAGCGGCTTATGTGGCCATTGTAATGTTTATTGTGTTTACGCTGATAAAGAAAACCGTTGGTCTTAGGGCGTCCGCTCATGAAGAAATTACGGGTCTTGACGCGACCGAGCACAATTTGGCTTCTTCCTATGCCGATTTTGTATTCTCAACCCCAGGTACCGCGGCAGCGGCTGCGCCTGTTACCGTCGTCGAAGCGGAAGAAGCGGTTCCGCTGGGTTCTAATATCGAAAACGCGGAATTCACCAAAGTTACGATAGTATTTAAACCGGAATATTTGGATCTTCTGAAAAAAGCTATGAACGATATTGGCGTAACAGGTATGACTGTTACGAATGTTCTGGGTTATGGATTACAAAAGGGCGAAACAAACTACTATCGCGGTATTAAAATAGAAACCCCTAATCTGCTTCCGAAGTTGCAAATGGATATTGTAGTATCCGCGGTGCCTGTCGAAACGGTCGTAAAGACAGCGCAGAAAGTTCTGCACACCGGGCACATCGGAGATGGAAAAGTATTTGTTTACAAGGCTCTTAATGTCGTAAAAATCAGTACCGGCGAAGAAGGCTACGCCGCTTTGCAAGGCCGAGACGACGTTTAAAAAAATTCCCCTCCAGTAGGGGAATTTTTCGCTGTATGCTCTGTTTGCTCATACTCATCACCCTTTTTGCGTCTTGACAATGGCATTTATGTTATCTATTATTATAACATAAATTAAACAATCGAAAAAATGGTGGGGAGGACTATTTCACGGAAGCTTTGCTTCGCATGGATAATATAAAAAAAAGCTTCGGCAAGTCATCTGTGCTTAACGGAATAAGCTTGGACGCGCAAGCCGGCGAGTTTGTTACTTTGCTGGGCGCTTCGGGTTGCGGCAAGACTACTCTGCTTCGCATTATAGCCGGGCTGGAGAATCCGGATTCTGGAAACGTTTTCTTAGACGGCAGGGAAGTGACAAATTTGGAGCCGAATAAACGCGATGTAAATACGGTTTTTCAAAATTACGCTTTATTCCCGCATATGAATGTAGAAAACAACATAGGTTACAGTCTTAGGCTTAAGGGCTATCCAAAGGTCGAAATCAAAAAAAGAGTGTCCGAAATGCTTTCGCTCGTTCAATTAGAAGGGTTCAACAACCGCACTCCATCGGTGCTTTCCGGAGGTCAGCGCCAGAGAGTCGCCATCGCGCGGGCCGTTATTAACCGTCCGCGCGCTTTGCTGCTGGATGAACCTCTGGGTGCGTTGGATTTGCAATTGCGCCGTCAAATGCAGATTGAGCTGAAAAGGATACAAACGCAACTAGGCATTACTTTCATTTATATCACGCATGATCAAGAAGAAGCCCTTAATATGTCCGACCGCATCGCGGTAATGCGCGGAGGGCTGTTTGAACAAATAGGCACGGCGTCGGAGATTTACGACGCGCCCCAAACCAGTTATGTCGCTAAATTTGTGGGCAACGCGAATATCTTGCGGGGCAAGGAGTTTCGTCTGTTATCCGGCGAAGCCTATGCCGTTAGAGGGGAACACATTGAGCTTACACCGGCTGAGGACGGTCGCGACGGTTTTAAAGCCGTGGTAACCGATAAGCGTTTTGCGGGCGGTCAGTTGCGCTTGTCGGCTAAGTTAGATGTAAACGGCGCGGAAGTGGTCGCAAGTCGCCAAGGCATAGATTCTCCGCTTAAAACCGGTCAAAGGGTGTTGGTCAGTTGGAAAAAAGAACACGAGGTTTTGGTGGCGGACAATGAAGAGTAAGAGCGGAGCAATTGCAGCTGTTTTACCGATGTACATATTTACCTTGGCATTTGTGCTGGGACCGTTGATTTATATGTTGGTTATGAGTTTCTTGGCCCGCGGCGCTTCTTGGGGGATAACAACCGAAGTCACCCCGCGCAATTATCTTCATATTTTACAGCCCGCCTATCTTAAAACCTTTACGCAATCTTTGCGCCTTGCACTGCTCACAACAGGGTTGGCTATACTTTTTGGGTATCCATTTGGATATTTTATGGCTAGATTATCGCCCAAAAGCAGAGACCGCTGCATGTTGCTGCTTATTATTCCATTTTGGACGAACAGTCTGTTAAGGCTTTATGGATGGATGATTATCTTTCGCGCGAACGGACCGTTAGATGTTTTTCTGATGGGATTAAATATAACACATGCCCCGCTTAAATTATTGTACACTTATCCCGCGGTCGCGGTCGGCATGATTTACGCTCTGCTGCCGTTTATGATTTATTCCGTTTACGCCAGCGCGGAAAAAATGGATTGGAGTCTTGTGGAGGCCTCGAGGGATTTGGGCGCGTCCTCGTTCCGAGCGTTCTTGACAGTGACGCTGCCTCTAACCATGCCGGGTTTGTATTCCGGTATAATCCTTACCTTTATACCCAGTATGGGATTATATTTTATAGCGGATCTTTTGGGGGGAAATAAAATAGTATTAGTGGGCAACTTAATCCAGGAACAGCTTATGCGGGTTCATGATTGGCCGTTCGCGGCGGCATTATCGGTTATTCTTATGCTTATGACGACGTTGTTTTTGTTTGTTTACAGAAAAATTACGCGGGCAGTCGGAAGCGCCGATTCAAAGCTGGAGGGGCTGGTATGAAAAAACACGTTTTTTTACCTAACCTCTATCTTGGATTGATTTTAGTTCTCATGTATCTGCCGATTCTGATGGTTATAGTATACTCGTTTAATGTGAGTAAGAACAGCAGCATGTGGGAAGGATTTACTTTTAGTTGGTATAAGGAACTGTTCGCTGATAAATCTATGTTTGAGGCGCTGCGAAATTCGTTGATACTGGCCTTGTTAAGCGCGGGTTCGGCTGTTGTAATAGGTACACTTGCCGCGGTTGGGATGGCGCGGACTAAGCTGCGCGGAGCAGGCGCGATGGAATATCTGGCGACTATTCCGATAATGGCGCCGGAAATTATTTTGGGCATGGTGTTTTTGGCGTTTTTCTCTCTATTGGGGATACCGTTTGGTATGCTCACACTGGTTATATCGCATACCGCCTTCTGTATACCATATGTTTTTCTGCTGGTAAAGGCTAGGCTTGCCGGGCTGGATAAAAGCTACGCGGAGGCGGCGCGTGATCTTGGGGCAAGCCAAATCCGAGCGTTTTTGGATATAACTATGCCCTCTATCTTGCCGGCCATATTATCCGGCGCGTTGCTGGCGATAGCCATGAGCCTGGACGACGTTATAATCAGTGTGTTTGTCACCGGAGTAAACACAAATACTTTGCCGATAAAGATTTACACGCAAATAAAAACCGGCATTACCCCAAAGACAAACGCGCTTTGTACAGTATTGTTCGGTTTTACTATGTTATTGGGTATATTATCTATGAGAAAATCTCGGAGGGATTTATGAAGAAATTATTGATTATTCTACTGACATTCGCAGTTACCGCTTGTTCGTCGGGCGGA
>JAISRJ010000263.1 GCA_031273705.1 Clostridiales bacterium | reverse complement strand
AGAAATTCATGCAAGGGAGGATCTAGCAGACGAATAGTTACCGGTTTATCCTGCATAATTTCGTAAATGCCCACAAAGTCTGATTTCTGGAAGGGAAGCAGCTCATTCAAAGCGGCTTTACGTTCATCGACAGAGTCAGATAAAATCATCCGACGCATTTTCGGAATACGGTCCTCATCGAAGAACATGTGCTCGGTACGGGTAAGTCCAATACCTTCCGCGCCTAATTCCAGAGCGTTTCTGGCGTCTTTCGGGGTGTCGGCGTTTGTGCGGACTTTTAGTGTACGAACCTTATCCGCCCAACTCATAAACAATCCAAAGTGACCGGCTATCTCGGCCTTTACAGTCGGAATATCCTCGCCATAAATCTTGCCTGTGCTGCCATCCAGCGAGATATAATCGCCCTGACCGAATTTCTTTCCGCCCAGTTCAAAAGTCTTGTCATGTTCGTTCATTTTAATAGCTTCGCAGCCCGAAACACAGCAACGGCCCATACCGCGAGCGACAACCGCGGCGTGAGAAGTCATGCCGCCGCGAACAGTCAAGATACCCTGCGCGACATTCATACCCACTATATCTTCCGGAGAAGTTTCAAGGCGAACAAGAATTACACGGTCGCCGGTTGCGGCTTGAATTTCCGCTTCTTCCGCGGAAAAGACTATCTTACCCGCCGCGGCCCCGGGGGACGCCGGAAGTCCGCTTCCGATAACTTCGGCCGCCTTCAACGCTTTAGGGTCAAATTGCGGATGCAATAATTGATCCAATTGACGGGGATCAACTTTAGTAAGAGCCTCTTCTTCAGTAATTAATCCCTCGTTGAACAGATCAACGGCGATTTTAAGAGCGGCGTGAGCCGTCCTTTTCCCATTGCGGGTTTGCAGAAAATACAATTTTCCGTTCTCGATAGTGATTTCCATATCCTGGACGTCTTTGTAATGCTTTTCCAGCTTCTTCGCGTAGGCAACAAACTCGTCGTAAATACCGGGCAGAGTCGGTTCGCTTTTTAGTTCCGCAAACGGTTTAGGAGTGCGGATACCGGCGACAACATCCTCCCCTTGCGCGTTTACCATGTATTCACCATAGATTTCATTTTCACCGGTGGCTACATTTCGAGTGAATACAACACCCGTGCCGGATGTTTCACCCATATTACCGAATACCATGGTCTGCACGTTTACGGCTGTGCCCCAGTCGTAAGGAATGTCATTCATTCGGCGATATACAAACGCCCGGGGGTTATCCCAAGAACGGAATACGGCGCTGATAGCTTCGTAGAGTTGATCCTTCGCGTCGGTCGGGAAGTCTTTGCCTTGATCTTCTTTATAGATTTGCTTGAAAATCTGAACAATCTCTTTAAAGTCCCCGGCACTCAGATCTATATCGGCCTTTACACCGCGCTTTTCTTTGAATTCATCCAGCACTCTTTCAAATTTGCTCTTAGCCACACCGATAACCACGTCGGAGAACATCATGATAAAACGACGATAAGAATCGTAAACGAATTTTTCATTTCCGGTGGTTGCCGCCATGCCTGCCGCTACTTCGTCATTCAGACCCAGATTAAGCACGGTATCCATCATACCGGGCATTGACGCCCTCGCTCCGGAGCGCACGGAAACTAACAGCGGATTCTTTACATTACCAAATTTTTTATTGTTAAGCGTTTCCAATTCGACGATAGCGGCGTCGATTTGATCTTTAATATCTTTGGAAAGTACCTTACCCGTGCTGTTATACAGTGCGCAAGCCTCTGTTGTTACAATAAACCCTTGCGGAATAGGCAACCCCAATTTGGTCATTTCGCAGAGATTGGCACCCTTGCCCCCCAGCAGATTCTTCATTGACGCATTGCCATCCGCGAATTTATATACATATTTGATACTCATGCAATCCTCCTAACATGTAATAACGTAAGATTATTTTAATGTTACAGTTGCCCCGACGTCGGTAAGTCTCTTTTGCAGGGCTTCGGCTTCTTCTTTCGGAACGGCTTCTTTCAGTATTTTAGGCGCGTTGTCTACAAGGTCTTTGGCTTCTTTCAAACCTAAACCGGTGATTCCGCGAACCTCTTTAATAACTTTGATCTTTTCGGAACCAATAGTTGTTAATTCCACGTCAAACTCTGTCTTTTCTTCGACAGCTTCATCGGCGGGTCCGGCAGGTCCGGCGGAGACCGCGGCGGCCGCGGATACGCCAAAAACTTCCTCCGCTTGTTTTACGAGGTCGTTTAACTCTAACACAGAGAGTTCTTTTATGGCGTCGATAATTTCGTCAATAGAGAGCTTTGCCAATTGATATTCCTCCTAATTATATTTGCCGTCATGTTTGCGGTTCTGCCTCGGCTATGGCGTTTATCAAGCGAGCGAAAGCCGCCATTGGGGCTTTGAAAGAACCCAAAAGTTTGGATAATAGGACTTCTCGCGGCGGAATGTCCGCGATCGCTTTCATGCCGTCGGCGTCGTACACTGTATCTTCGACTACACCGGCTTTAAATTCCAACTTGGGCATAGTCTTTAATTGTTTGCTGATAAGACTGGCGGCGGTCGTCGGATCATCGTAAGAAAACGCTACGGTGGTTGGTCCCGCTAAATAAGTGTCCAGACCGGAATATTCAGTGTCTTTAACGGCGAATCTAAGCATGGAATTCTTATACACTTTGTAGTCCACGCCCGCCTCGCGCAGAATTTTACGCAAGCCGGTGTCCTGTTCCACTGTCAGGCCGCGCGCGTCAACCAGAACCACTGATTTTGATTTATCCAGCTTTTCCTTGATCTCGTTGATGACCAGTTGCTTTGCTTCAAATTTGGGCAATGTTTCACCTCCTTTGGATTAAGATATTTACGTCCCCGGCGTTAAAGCGCTGGTTTTCACCATTTGCGGCATATAAAAACCCCGCCGCAAGGCAGGGCAAAATGGACGTATAAAAACAAAGCGTCTATTTTCCGCCTCGGCTGGATCTTAGCGTTTTAGAACTGTGCATTCTAAAAACGCGCCGGCTGTCAATGGCAAAAATATTTTCTTCATCATTATAAAGCAAAATTTGAATAAGTCAAGTAATGTAATAGATTTTTTATTGTGAATCACTTATGGTATAATAAAAGGCGTGGAGGAATAGGAGGCTGGAGCGGTGAAAGATTATAGTAAAGGGACGTTTTCAATGAGTTATGATTTTGATAGTGTTATAAACAGAAGAAACACAAATTCTCTCAAGTACGACTTTGCCGCCGAGCGGGGGAAGCCTGCGAATATTCTACCTATGTGGGTGGCGGATATGGATTTCCCCGCGCCTCCGGAAGTGTTAGAGGATTTACAAAAGATTATTGCTCATGGGATTTTTGGTTACACGGACGTTAAGAAGGAATATTATGAAGCAGTGATTAATTGGTTCTCATATAGATTTGGATTTGAATTTTGCCCGGAAGATATTGTTAAAACCCCCGGTGTGGTATGCGCCTTAGCACAGGCGGTAGAAGCTTTTTCTCAGCCGGGCGACGGGGTGCTGATTCAAACGCCCGTATATTACCCATTTTATGAGGTGATTCGTGAAAATGGAAGAAAAATTGTCAAGAATCCGCTGATATATGAAAATCGCGAATATACAATAGACTTTACGGATTTTGAAAATAAAATTGTGGACAAAGCCGTAAAACTC
>JAISRJ010000331.1 GCA_031273705.1 Clostridiales bacterium | reverse complement strand
TGGCTCCTTTTTTTACTGAGGTTATCTTTGCTTCCATAATTTTTCCGTCTCTTACACTCATAAGCTGTTTTGTATCCACGTCTAATATTCCGTGCCCTAACGCTCCAAAAGCCTGATTTGCAGGGTTATAATACGTGACTGTACCTATGCCGCGTGTTGCGTCGCGTACCCACGCGCCAATTTTATTTTGGTTATCCTCTACACTCTTTACCGGCGAAATTGTTGTGTTAAACAGAGTATCGTCGCGCTTTACACGAAGTTCCAGCTGCGAATCGGCATCTTTTACAGCGTTGCTTAAATCCCATTTATTTTCCAAAGTCTTTCCGTTTACATCCAGAATTAAATCGCCTGAGGTTAATTTACCTTCGCTGGGATTATACGACTTGCCGTCCGCCGTTGTAATAGATCCGGTCGCCAGTACCATAACACCGTCTGTGTTAATCTCTACCCCGACGGTCAATCCGCAGGGTACAATCTCTATTTCCGGCATTATGTCTAAAGTAACTCGTTTTAATGGCAACCCAAACGCGCTTAATGTCATTTGAGCGGTGCCGGTCTCTTTTGATTCTATCGTTATAGAGTCGTTCAAGCTAACGTTAATGTTTTCGCTGACTGGCTTATTGTTAACTTTCAGCGCACTTACCGAATCTGGGGTAATCGTGGCGGTGAAAGGACTATTAAAGTTTAGACTATGCTCTATATTTTCGGTTAATTTTATTTCATTTGGGAAATTAATAATATTAAATAAAAAATAAATTAATATCGCGCTAAAGCTAAAGAAACCAACAAATGGAACCAGAAATTTCTGTCTCAATCTTTTCACATCCTTCTGGAAAAAGATCTCGCGCCGTTGATCTAATAAAACGAACGAATTAAATAATATATTGGATCAAATAGGATCAAAGCGCGAATTACTGTCCAAACGACAGCAAGTATCTATAAGATAACCTTTTTTGAAGTTTTCTATACGGACAAAAAAACAGCGCATTGCGTAAATGCGCTGTTTTTTTATGGATTCCATTTTTTGCATTTTAAAACCAAAAACCCACCTCGACCCATGAGCTAATGCTCATGGGATTGCGGCGGTATTATTTCAAGGTTACTCATCCAAGAAAACTTTTAATATAATCCAAACTTTTTTGCAAACCGGGGGTCGCTTCGGTTTCGGACTCCAGCTCTACCGATAACATGTATTTATATCCGTCACGGGTGTAAAGTTTAAGTAATTCCGCTATTTGGGCTGAACCATCGCCGATAGGATAGCAATCAAAATTTCCCGGCTTCGTATCTTTAAGATGTGTATGGTACAGTTTGGGCTTTAGCAGTTCGTATGTCTTTATTAAATCAAAGCCCAAGGCGTTGAAAAAGCCCGTATCGATGTTGGCTCCTACATATTCATACGGTTCGATAGCAGACGCAATCTCTTCGGGAGAACACAAATTAGGCGCCGGATGATTCTCTATAGCATAACGAATGCCGTATTTCTTTCCGGCTTCTTCTAAGATCGGAAGAATTTTTTCTGGTTGTTGAATACATCCGACAACCGTGTCCGCGCCAAGCGCCTGGGCAAAAGCATAAGACGGTTCTACGGCGGCGGCGCTGTCGCCTGTCCAGCCGCCTATACAATATACAATTTTAGTATATCCGATTTTATCCAGTTCCGCCTTTAATTTACGCGCGTCGTCCAACGAATATTTTGTGAAAGAAAACGTTGGCTCCCAGATTTCCAAAGAATTGCAGCCCAGATCATAAATTTCTTTCGCCAGCCCTACAAAATCATCGAATGTAAATTCCGCTCTCCATTTTGCGCTCATATCGCCCCAATTAAAATCCTTGGGCGGATTATAATCATAAATGCGCAAAAAATAACTGCATGTGATTGTGCCGATGTACATTAACAAAACCCCCTATTATAGTAGTGAAACTCTAAATATAAAACATATGTCCGTCTCTGTTTTTCTGCGCGTCGGTAGTAAGCTGTTCGAGCGTGATGGCACGCAAAATATTGTTTATCTGCGTATCCAGCGGCTGATAAATGCTGGAAATAATTGCGCGTTCTATATCCGGGGCATTGTCGCCCACAGTTGACTCAGATTGGTCGAACAGCGCCGTTTCTATGCAAGATAAAATGTCCAGCGCGGTAATCTTGTTTGGATGCCGTGAAAGAACATAACCACCTTGCGCCCCTTTGGTAGAAATTACAATATCTCCCAGTTTGAGCATAGAAAAAACCTGCTCCAAATAGATTTTTGAAATGCCCAACCTTTCCGATAATTCCAATACTGTTATACGCCTACCGCTTTCATAATTTTCGGCCATTCTAATTGTAGCCGCCAGCGCATAACGTCCTTTAGCAGACAGTCGCATTTTTCTCCTCCTTTCTATGATTTTTCAAGTTCAAGTCCGCCGAAATTATTTAATATTTTAAGTCCGACATTTCCGCTTTTTTCTGGGTGAAATTGCAAGCCATAGATTCCGCCACTTTCCGCCGCCGCCTGAAAAGTCCTGCCATAAACACATTCGGCGCTTACGATATCCGCGTCTGTAGCCAGGTAATAGGCATGATCAAAATATACGTATGGTTCGGCTTCCAGTCCGGCAAACAGAGGTGAAGTTTTTTTTATTATAAGAGAGTTCCAACCCATATGAGGTATTTTTAATCCCTGCCCGCCATATGCGACGCCTGCCGGCGGATTTGTATCAAACCGGAGGATCTCTCCTTTAAGCAATTTTAAACCCTCGAACTTACCGCCTTCATAGCTGATATCAAAAATCAATTGCATTCCCAAACAGATACCAAGAAAATATTTTTGTTCCTCCACGGCTTCATGGATTGCTTTATCTAAACCCTTTTCACGCAGAGCTTTGATAGCGTCCCCAAATGCTCCGACACCCGGCAGAACTATTTTATCAACCTCTTTTACTTCCTTCGGAGATTTTATAATCTTTGACTCATATCCCAGATGGTGGAACGCGTTTTCGACGCTTCTTAAATTACCCATGCCGTAATCTATTATTCCAATCATTATAAAAGCTCCTTTCAATCTAAATGACCTTTCAATCTAAAAGCTCTTTCAATCTAAAAGCTCTTTCAATCTAAATGACCTTTAGAAGATAAAACCCCGTTAACGCGTGGATCTAGGGTTACAGCCTGATCGATAACCTTTCCGAATGCCTTGAAAACCCCTTCAGCGATGTGATGATTGTTTTGTCCGGCAAGAAGTTTAAAATGCAAAGCGCATCGGCTGTGAACACAGAACGCTCTGAAAAATTCCTCTACCATCTCTGTCGCCATGCCGCCGATTTTCTCACATGTAAATTTTACGTCGAATGTTAGATATGGTCTGCCGGAAAAATCAATCGCGCATAACACAAGCGTTTCATCCATCGGTAATATGACATGCCCATACCGTCGGATTCGTGATTTATCGCCTAACGCCGAAGCGAATGCCATACCTAGCGCAATTCCGGTATCCTCTATAGTGTGGTGGCAATCTATATGTAAATCGCCCGCCATTCTTAGATTTAAACTCAAAAATCCATGCCTTGCTATTTGAGTCAACATATGTTCAAAAAATCCAATGTCGGTTATAATCGTAGATTCTCCGCCGCCATCCAAAGTCAAATCTAAAATGATGGAAGTTTCGGATGTTGCGCGTTCTATGTGAGCTTCGCGACTCATTTTCCCCTCCGGATCTTTATAGTATTCGCGTGCGCGGTCAATCCTTCCGCTTCGGCAAATGTGATAATATCGGCGGCAAGTGGTTCCAGCGCTTCCTTTGTAAATGAGATCAAGCCGGATTTTTTTATAAAATCATCTACAGACAGCGCGGACGAAAAACGTGCCGTACCCTCTGTGGGAAGCACATGATTAGGACCGGCGAGATAATCTCCAAGCGGTTCCGGAGAAAAGTGCCCCAAAAATATAGAACCGGCGTTTTTTATAAAAGGCAGAAGTTCAAATGGATTTTCTACCGCGATTTCCA
>JAISRJ010000204.1 GCA_031273705.1 Clostridiales bacterium | reverse complement strand
TTGATGGCTCCGCATATTTTGGAACATCGTATTATGCTGCGCCGCGAATCGAGAATTAAAAAGAGTTCGGCTGGGGACATAATAAGGCGCGCGCTGGATATAGTGAGGATGCCCTCCATATGATCAAGAGTCGTGTTTTTTACGGCGCTATACTCATACTATGTATTATTTTAATATTCTTTGAAAAAGGCAAGAGTTCTTTTACATTGTTATACACTCTGCTGCTATTGCCGATTGGTTCGTTTGTAATGTGCCTTATTTCTAAATATTGTCTCAAAATTAATCGGGCGTGTAATAGTGAGGTTAATATTAAAGGCGAAGAAGCTGATATTCGATTAATTATTTATAACAAAAGCTTACTGCCGATTCCCAGTCTTACATTTACATTCAGCGCGACAGAGATAAACGGAGAATATTCGCCGATCAAAAACAAACCTGTATCGATAACAATGGCGCCGTTTGAGAAATATGTAAGGGAATTTTCTGTAATTTGGAAGTATCGCGGTGTGTACGAAATACTTCCGAAAGTAATCTATCTAAGGGATTTTTTGGGATTGTTTGAAATGCGCGTGAACTTGCGCGAAGTTACGAAACTCATAGTTTATCCGCTTATAGTGGAGATAAAATTCTTTCCGCTGGCTATGAATTTATTATCAGGCGGGCAATCGAGATTTGATCGGCGTACGGAGGATTACGCTAATATGGCGGACACGCGGCGATATGAACCGTCGGATTCAATGAAGAGGATTCATTGGAAGCTGTCCGCCAAACGCAATTTGTTGATGGTAAAGAATTTTGAATCGTCCGCGCTTAATTTCGCGGTTGTTTTTTTGGATTTGCACAGAGTGTCAGACGAAAAAATGCCGCCGAATCCATTTGACGGCGGAGTGTTACACGGGGTTGGTGTAATGCCGGAAAACCGAGAATACGTAATCGCGGTGGAAGATAAAATGCTGGAACTAGCGGTGTGTGTGTGTAATTATTGCTTGAATAAACAGATTCCGCTGAATTTTTGCGCCGGATTGGAGGTTATTTACGCTAATAACCATAATGAATTTGATAATTTATATACACTTGCGGCTAACGCGGAATTTAACCACGACACAGAATTAAGTGATGTGATAGGTTCTTTTATAAACGAAGAAACCATTGCCCGGAATATTATAGTTATTACCGCGTTATTAACGAAAGAGCTTTATGAAACTCTGGCGGGAATGCATAGATTTGGGCACAAGATAACCGTACTGTACGTCGTGCCGATGGATGACAGGAGAAGTTATATAGCGGGTATGTTGCTGGATGTGGGAGTAAAGGCGTTTAGTATATTTCCGTGGGACGAAACAGAACAGATATTTGAGAATATGTAAAAAAAGGGCCGTACAATAATCGTGATTGCACAGCCGATACCAAAAGTTTATAAAACTCTGCAACGAGTTTAACAAACTTTATTAAACGACTGGGCTGGATGGATTCGAACCATCGTGTGCAAGAGTCAAAGTCTTGTGCCTTACCGCTTGGCGACAGCCCAATGAAAATATGCTTATTAAATAAAACAAAAGCGCGAGACGGGATTCGAACCCGCGGTCCTCGCCATGGCAAGGCGATGCTCTACCACTGAGCCACTCGCGCGAATTTTCGCAAGATGTATCTTGCTTACTATTTTCGCCTATTTTGTGAAACCGCTATAATTGACCTGTAGGGGAATCGAACCCCTGTTTCAGCCGTGAGAGGGCCGTGTCTTAACCGCTTGACCAACAGGCCATATTTCGCAAACGTAATTATAACATTCATTTTAAACGTTGGCAAGGTGTCAAAAAAATATTTTTGGAACTTGAAAATATTTTTGAAACTTGCCAATATTTTTGAAACTCAGAAATTCTTAGTCTGGAAAAAATTTTTCAGGTTTGCCAGGCTGGTCTTTGAAGCGGCTTTGCATTCCTCCGATCCCTCGAATTCAATCGAGATTGAACCATCGTAACCCTGAGATCTAATATATTGTACTATAGCAAGAGTGTCAATATCTCCATCTCCGACGATTGTTCCGCGAATACGATTACCATAATTTGTGTTAAGCCATCCGGCAACCAGAAATTTTATTTTATCGGGTGCGCCGCGCTTGCGGATAAGAAAATCCTTAAAATGGATTGTAGCGGCAAAAGGCAGCAAGTTTTTAACGCAAACGATGGGGTCCTCGTCAACACAAAGGCAGTTTCCTATATCTAGGGTACAGCGGAAATTATCACGGTTTACATTTAATATAAGACGACGAACGCGTTCGCTGTTATTAATGTAAGTGCCATGATTTTCCACAGTTATTGTAATACCCAGCGGCCTCGCGTAGTCTGCCATCTGTTGACAAATGCCGATTAGCTTTGGAAGATCACGGTCAAAATTTTCTATCACGTTTATTTCCGGAGAGCGCCCCCAACTTGTAAAGTCACTGCGCATAATTTTTGTGCCGACCTTTGCCGCTGTATCGATATGTGAGTAAATCTTTTTCAGTTCGGCTTCATATTTGTCGCCTTCGTTGTCTAAAATGTCGGAGAAAACGCTATACGCGGAAATATCCAAACTTCGTTGCGCGCATTTTTCTTTAATAGCCGTAAGCAGTTGCAGATCTTCTGTTATTGGAGTTACAAACCCCACCAATTCAATATTATCCGCTCCATAATCCGCAATTAGATCAACAGCCTTTAAAGGTGTAATCTCGCCAGCCGCTATTGCCTGGTATAAACTGTAAACACTAAGCCCAATCTTCATAACTTCCCCCTTACGGCCGATATTAAAACCAAAACCCCGCCTTGATCCGATCAATTTTTCAGCAGCCCATGGTTCCTGACCGCTTAATAAAAAATAAAAAGGGAGACCGCTCCCTTTTTACGTTTATCTGGCTTTGATAGCCGCCTGCGCCGCCGCCAGGCGCGCTATCGGTACACGAAATGGTGAGCAAGATACATAGCTTAAACCGATATTGTGGCAGAATTCTATCGAGGATGGGTCGCCGCCATGCTCGCCGCAAATACCCAATTTAATATTCGGGCGGGTCTGCTTGCCTTTCTCAACCGCAATCTTCATTAATTCGCCCACGCCAATTTGATCCAGCTTGGCTGTCGGGTCGCCTTCGTAGATGTTTTTATCAATGTAATCCTTTAAAATTTTACCGGCGTCGTCACGAGACAGCCCGTAAGTCATCTGCGTCAAGTCATTCGTTCCAAACGAGAAAAACTCGGCATCCTTCGCGATTTGATCGGCTGTCAAGGCCGCTCTTGGAATCTCAATCATTGTGCCGACATGGTATTTCAATGTTTCTCCGGCTTTTTCAAATACATCCTTCGCTGTGCTGTCGATAATATCTTTCACGAAGCGCAGTTCTTTAATATCACCGACTAACGGAATCATTATCTCAGGAAGAATATTATAACCCTTATTCTTCTTAACCTCAATAGCGGCTTCCAGAATTGCTCTTGTCTGCATTTCCGCGATTTCGGGATAGCTGACCGCCAAACGGCAGCCGCGATGCCCCATCATGGGGTTGAACTCGTGCAAGGACTCGACGGTAGCCTTTAATTCGGCAAAGGACAAGCCCATCTCGCGGGCAAGCGCCGTTATGTCCTCGTCCGAATGCGGCAGGAACTCGTGCAGCGGCGGGTCAAGGAAACGAATGGTAACGGGTCTGTCGCCCATCGCCTCGTATATCCCGATAAAGTCCTTTTTCTGCATGGGCAGTAATTTGGCAAGAGCTTTGCGGCGTTCCGCCTCGTTCTTGGAAACGATCATCTCGCGCACGGCGGGGATTCTGTCCGCCTCAAAGAACATATGTTCGGTGCGGGTAAGACCTATGCCCTCCGCGCCGAACTTCACCGCCTGCGCCGCGTCGAACGGCGTGTCGGCGTTGGTGCGCACTTTCAGCGAACGGAACTTATCCGCCCAACCCATCAGGGTGGCATAGTCGCCGCCCGTGCCTGCCTCCACCGTCTTTATCAATTCCAAATAGACCTTGCCGGTGCTGCCGTCCAGACTCATCGGTGCGCCTTCCTTGTAGACGGTTCCGTTCAGGGTCATGGTGCCCTTTACATCGTCAACCTGAATGTCGCCGCAACCCGCCACACAGCAGGTGCCCAT
>JAISRJ010000185.1 GCA_031273705.1 Clostridiales bacterium | reverse complement strand
GATTGTTTTATGACAGAGATTATCGATCCTGACACAGGGGAAGAGCTGCCTGTGGGTGAGGAAGGCGAGATGGTAATATCCACAATTAACAAGGAAGCTTTTCCTCTGCTGCGATATAGGACAAAGGATATTACCTCACTGACAGACGAACCTTGCGCTTGCGGAAGAACAAGTATGCGCATGACGAAGGTTAAAGGCCGCAGTGACGATATGTTGATTATAAAAGGCGTAAATGTGTATCCGTCGCAGGTTGAAAGTGTTATTCTGGGGATGGATCATATATCGCCGTATTATCAGTTGGTAGTTTCAAAGTCCGGCTATGTAGATAAGTTAGAAGTACATGTAGAGGTAATAGACGACGCTCTATTGGAAAAATACAGTGAGCTGGAAAGTGTTGAGAAGACTATCCGGGCGAAACTGCATTCTGTATTGGGTTTGGACTGCAAGGTGCGTCTGCGTGAACCGAAATCTATAGAACGCACGACAGGCAAGGCGAAACACGTTATAGACAACAGATAGTTTGCTGAAGCTTTTAACTTGGTGAAGCTTTTAACTTGAAGAAGCTTTTAACTTGGAGGTGTTTAATGTCCAGACAATTAATGCTGGGTAACGAAGCCTTGGCGCGAGGCGCTTATGAGGCGTGCGTTAGATTTGCGTCGTCGTACCCCGGAACACCCAGCACAGAAATCACAGAATATTTATCCAGGTACGAACCAGTTAAAACAGAGTGGGCACCTAATGAGAAAACCGCGGTGGAATCCGCGATTGGGGCAAGCATAGCCGGAGCCAGAGCGTTAAGCGCGATGAAACATGTCGGGCTTAACGTGGCGGCGGATCCGCTGTTTACAGCGTCGTATACCGGGGTTAACGGCGGATTGGTAATCTGTGTCGCCGACGATCCGGGTATGCACTCCTCTCAAAATGAGCAGGACAGCCGTCATTACGCCCGTGCCTCTAAGACTTTGATGTTAGAGCCGTCGGACAGCGAGGAATGCCGTTTGTTTGTAAAAAAGGCGTTCGAGTTATCCGAAATTTATGATACGCCGGTATTACTGCGTCTGACAACGCGTGTCGCTCATTCTCGCAGTCTGGCACAGACCCGGCCGCGAGAGGAATTACCGCTTAAACTTTATAAAAAAGACCCGGGTAAGTACATAATGATGCCCGCGATGGCGCGTGTACGACATGGAATCGTAGAAGAACGGATTACGAAACTTATCTCGCTGGCGAATGACTGCGATTTGAATTTAATCGAAAATAATAATCGCTCCGTCGGAATTATGGCATCCGGCATATGTTATCAATACGCAAAAGAGGCTTTGGGCGACAGTGTTTCGTATCTTAAACTTGGAATGGTCTATCCGTTGCCGGATGGCCTGATAAAAGAGTTTTGCTCTCTGGTGGATGTTTGTTATGTTCTGGAGGAACTGGATCCTTATATCGAAGAACACTGTAAGAATTTAGGGATTAATAATATTATCGGCAAAGAAAAGTTTTCTTTGCTGGGAGAATACAACTCTAAAATAGTCCGGACTGTCGTTCTGGGCAAAGAAAGCGAAGAGACTGATGATAATTCAAGCTTGAACGATCTTCCCGGCAGGCCACCTATGCTATGTCCCGGCTGTCCGCACCGAAATATTTTTGAGTCGATTAAAGTCGCCATACCTGATATAATAGTAACCGGCGATATTGGATGTTATACTTTGGCGGCTCTTCCGCCCATCGGAATGCTGGATACCTGTGTGTGCATGGGCGCGTCCGTGGGGATGGCGCACGGCATTTTAAAAGTAGATCCCGGCAGGGCGGGAAAGGTCGTTGCTGTCTTGGGGGATTCAACTTTCATTCACAGCGGAATAACCGGGCTGATTAACGCTGTGTATAACGACAGCCCCATAACAGTTGTTATTTTAGATAATTCCACTACGGGCATGACCGGTCATCAGGATAACCCTGCGACCGGTCGAAACCTGAAAGGCGACCCGGCGGTTAAATTGGATTTAAAAAAACTTTGCCGGTCTGTCGGTGTAAGGAGGGTTGTAATCGCCGACCCATATGATAAATCCTTTGGGGAGATTGTTAAAAGCGAACTCGAAGCCTTAGAGCCGTCCGTTGTAATCGCGCAAAGACCATGTGTTTTACTAAAGTCAAAGAATCGTTAAGGGAGTGGAATATAATGACAAGTATTCTGATAGCCGGAGTCGGTGGGCAGGGCACTCTTCTCGCCAGTAGGATACTGGGCAATGTCGCGTTAAAAAAGGGTTTTGATGTAAAAGTATCCGAGGTTCATGGAATGTCACAGCGCGGGGGCAGTGTGCTGACATACGTGCGTTTTTCCGAGACAGAGGTTTTTTCCCCGATTATAGATGAAGGCGGCGCGGATATTTTACTGGCTTTTGAGGAATTGGAAGCCGCGAGGGCTGTAAATTACTTAAAAAAGGGCGGTTTGGCTATTGTTAGCGCCCAGCGGATTAACCCTTTGCCCGTTACGACAGGGGTTGCGGAATACCCTGAAAACTCTTTGGAGATTATCCGGTCAAAAAGCGCCGAAGTTGTATCGGTCGATGCCTTGGGCATAGCGAAAGAAGCCGGCAATGTAAAGACAGTAAATGTCGCGCTGATTGGAGTATTGGCATCGTCGGTGGATGTTGGGATAACAAAGGAAGAATGGTTAGACACCTTAACCGAGACTATCCCCGAGAGATTATTGGAAGTAAATTTGAAAGCTTTTGAATTGGGATATGACCATAAAAACTATAAAAAACTATAAATAACCATGGAGGACAGAATTTTGTCTTACTTAAATCGGCCTTACTGGAATCGCGCAATTGAGACCATCAGCCGCGACGAGCTTACAGTAATTCAAAATCAACGGCTGCGCTCGACCGTGGAAAAAATTTACAGTCGCGTGCCATACTACAGATCAAAAATGCAGGAGAAGGGTCTGCTGCCCGCTGATATTAAGACTGTAGAGGATTTAAAGAATCTGCCGTTTGTAACGAAACAGGATTTGCGGGATACATATCCTTACGGGCTGTTTGCGGAGCCGTTGGATGCTATTTCACGCATTCACGCTTCCAGCGGTACGACGGGTAAACAGACTGTCGTCGGCTATACAAAACGGGATTTGGATCTGTGGAGCGAGTGTATGGCGCGCTGTCTGATGATGGCGGGCGCGGATCATACGGACATTGTACAGGTTTGTTACGGCTATGGGCTGTTTACCGGTGGCCTGGGCGCGCACGGCGGAGCGGAATTGATAGGGGCATCGGTTATACCGGCGTCTACAGGCAATACGCGGCGTCAGTTGACCATGATGAAAGACTTTGGAAGCACGGTTTTGTGTTGTACTCCGTCATACGCGTTATATATGGGAGATTCTCTTAAAGATTACGGTATGACGAAGAAAGATTTAAAGCTTAAATTCGGAGTGTTCGGGGCGGAGCCGTGGAGTGTGAACATGCGGCATGAGATAGAGGATCGCCTGGGCTTAGAGGCTTTTGATATTTATGGGCTAAGTGAGATTATGGGTCCGTCCGTGTCGCAAGACTGTCCGTATCACGCGGGTTTGCATGTGTGGGAGGACGCTTTTTTACCGGAGATTGTGGATACGGAGACTTTTGAGCCTGTTCCGGACGGTGTGTTGGGTGAATTGGTCTTTACCACGATTGATAAAGAAGGAATGCCGCTGATTAGATATCGCACGAGAGATATAGCGTCTATAACACACGAGAAATGCGAGTGCGGTCGTGTACACGCGCGTATGAGTAAACTTAGCGGGCGCAGTGACGATATGTTGATAATTCGCGGCGTTAATGTGTTCCCGTCTCAAATAGAGAGTGTGCTGCTGGAAGAAGCCGGAGCCGCTCCGCATTATCAGATAATTGTAGACAGAATCAATAATTTGGATACTATGACAGTAGAGATAGAAGTCAGCGAGAATTTGTTTTCTGACTATGTGAAAGGCATGGAGGTTACAGAAAACCGTATCCGCGCGATGATCGAGAGCGTGCTGGGTATTTCGTGCAAAGTGCGTTTGGTAGAACCTAAATCTATCCCTCGCAGCGAGGGTAAGGCGAAGCGAGTTATTGACAAGAGAGTTCTTTAAGGAGGGTAAAAAGGTAATATGTTTATTACTCAGATTTCCGCTTTTATAGAAAACAAGCCGGGTCGGCTGGCGGAGGTTATCGGCTGGTTGGCGGAGGATAACATTAATATTCATGCCTTGTCGATAGCGGACACGACTGATTTTGGAATTTTGCGGTTGATAGTGTCCGACGCGGTGGGGGCACAGAAGCTACTTAAGAACCATAATCTAACTGTAAAATTGACGGATGTTATAGCGGTTGCCTTAGAACACAAGCCTGGAAGCCTGGCGGTGGTTTTGCGCGAGATGGAGAAAATTAACGCCTCTATAGAGTATATGTACGCGTTTACCAGTCATTCCGCACATCATAACGCAATGGTTATTTTCCGTCTGGAAAATCAGGACGAAGCCGCCGAAAAGCTGAAAGACAGCGATATTAAGTTAATCGGGTCCGAGGCGCTTAAAGAGTTGGATTAGCAATTGTGGTTAGACCAAAATGGGGCGGTATCCGCCTTCTTCTGGATTCCGCTATTATTACGGTGCGAAAAAGACCCCCTTGGAGGTCTTTTTTTTACCGAAATGTGTAACCATTGGCGTTAGTACAAATAAAATATAGGGCAAACATTATTCAATCATGCGGACATAAGGAGCGTCATCATGAATCAACAGAATTATCCCATCACTGTCGCGCTAAGTTCTCGGCGTGAAAATTTCCTATTTGTAAGCAAAACTATTAGCTGGCGAGCGCTGGTAAAAAGATGTTCTATTGTAAAATACACAAATGAAACCTTAGAGGAATATAAGAATGCGCAAAATCGCGAATCGTATGAAATAAGAAG
>JAISRJ010000172.1 GCA_031273705.1 Clostridiales bacterium | reverse complement strand
CCGCATATCGGATTTATCGGTCGGGTCGCCTATAAAACCTGTTCCGCCGCCCACCAGCGCTATTGGTCTGTGTCCGGCGCGCTGTAAATGAGCCATAGCCATAACAGGAATAAAATGCCCCACGGTAAGGCTGTCGGCTGTCGGATCAAAGCCGCTGTAAAAAGTTACACGCTCATTTGCAAGCAATTTGCGCACGTTTGCCTCGTTGCTGTATTGTTCTACAAATCCCCGTTCGACAAGCGTGTCTAGGATGTTTGGGTCAATATAGCTCAATGTATCACCTCGTTAGATTTGTCTAACAGATATAATAACTCAATCGGCTACCAATTTGCAAATATTTACAATGGTCTCGACTGCCTTACCCATAGATTGAATGGGAATATATTCATAAGGTCCGTGGAAGTTATGCCCTCCCGTGAAAATGTTGGGACAGGGAAGCCCCATATAACTCAGCCGACAGCCATCGGTCCCCCCTCGGATGGGTTTTATTGCCGGACGTATTCCCGCTTCTGTCATAGCCTGTTTCGCGATCTCCAAAATATGCGGAAACTTTTCCAGGGGTTCCGCCATATTGAAGTATTGATTCACTATTTCCAAACAAAAAGCGTTATCGTAATCGGCGTTTAACTGCTCCACAGTCCCGCGGATAAATGACTTGCGGTTATGAAAGTTATTTCTGTCAAAATCTCGAATGATAATTTTAACCTGTGCGTGTTCCACTGTGCCCGAAATATTCGTTACATGGTAAAACCCCTCATAACCCTGGGTATTAGCGGGGCTTTCCTCCGCCGGAAGCAGATTCACCAGTTCCGCCGCAAGCAAAGCGGCGTTAACCATAACGTCCTTCGCGTAACCCGGATGGACACTCTTGCCGGTAATGTCTATTCTGGCTAAAGCCGCGTTAAAGCTTTCACCTTCCAATTCTCCCAGCTCGCCGCCGTCTACGGTATAGGCGAACGCGGCCCCAAAACCGGGCACGTCAAAATGATCGGCTCCGTGACCGACTTCTTCGTCGGGCGTAAAACAAATACGTATATTTCCGCGCTTTATGTCAGGGTTTTCTTTCAGATATTCAAGAGCGGTTAAAATTTCGGCTATACCGGCTTTGTCGTCCGCCCCTAGCAGGGTATTGCCCGACGCTGTGATTATATCTTGCCCTATATAATTCTTTAGTTCGGGGAATTCTATAGGCGAGATATTTATGTCATGACTTGGATGAATATCATTTCCATCGTAATTTTTAATAATCTTAGGTAACACGCCGGTATCGGAGGCGTCGGGCGAGGTATCGTAATGAGCGATAAAACCCACGACGGGGATTTCAGAATGATTATCCGCCGGAAGAGTGGCGGTTACATAACCATAGTCGTCCAGCCTTATATCACATAACCCTATTTCTTCACATTCCGCAAACAGCAGCCGCGCCAGATCCAGTTGCTTTAATGTGGAAGGAAACGTATTCGAGTCCTCGATGGACTGCGTGTCAATTTTCGCGTATTTTATAAAACGCTCCGAGACATTTTTTAGAATATCCATTCTATTCCCGATCCCTTTCTCTCTTTTTCGATAGTATATCACAATTACATAAAATTTTGCATACTTGTTTTTCCCGTGATATAATAAACCGGCGGGGAAATAATAAGGGTATGCATTAGAACCTAAGAAAAAAAATGAGGGGTGATTAAGTGGCAGCACGAAAGATAGCTCTTATATTGGCGTTTAGCATATTATTTTGCTTAACCGCATATGCGCAAACAGACCAATCGGACGAATTTCGCGGTGTATGGATAGCTACCGTAGGTAATATTAACTGGCCGGACGCGGACTCTGGCGCCGAGAAGCAAAAAGCGGATTTTGTTCGCCTAATGGACGAAGCCGCCGCTATGAATCTTAACGCCGTTGTAGTTCAGATTAGACCTGCCGCCGACGCTTTTTATAAATCCGAGTACAATCCGTGGTCGGAATATCTTACGGGTACGCAGGGCAAAGATCCGGGCTATGATCCCTTGCAATTTATGCTTGATGAAGCCCACAAACGCGGTTTGGAGTTTCACGCCTGGTTTAATCCCTTTCGTGTCAGTACGACAAGGACAAATAAAGAATGGGCGCAAAATAGCGTTATGAAGGCACATCCCGATTGGATTAGGACATATGGCAGTCAAATCTGGTTAGATCCCGGTTTGCCGGGGGTTAAAAAATACGTTTTGGATTCGATTGTCGAGGTTGTTCAGAATTATGACATAGACGCGGTACATTTCGACGATTATTTTTATCCTTATCCACAAAATAACCGTTTATTTAACGACGATTGGGCATTTGAAAACTATGGGGAAAAATATTTGGATAGAGCCGAATGGCGCAGACATAATATAGATGATTTTATTCAGTCGGTTAGCGAGGTGATTAAGTCAACTAAGAGTTATGTAAAATTCGGCGTAAGTCCGAATGGCATTTGGCGCAACAGCAGTGTAGATCCCGAAGGCTCAGACACCAATGGTTTGGCGGCGTATGATATATTGTACGCGGATACTAGAAAGTGGGTTTTAGAAGGTTGGGTGGATTATGTGGCGCCGCAGATATATTGGACTGTCGGGTATAAACCGGCGGCGTATGAAAAGCTGCTGGCTTTTTGGTCGAATGTGGCAAGCCAAAACAAAAGCGTTCATTTATATATAGGGCAGGCGGCGTATCAGGTTGGTACGTCCGGCAGTTGGAGAGACGCTTCCGAATTAACCCGTCAGTTGGAAATGGGTAGGGAAAATGAATTTGTAAAAGGGCATATCTATTATAATATTGACTCCTTACTAAAAAATCCTCTTTCGCTGAGAGACCGTCTGATAAACGGCTATTACTCCTCTATTGCTCAAATTCCAGACATGCCCTGGTTAAATGATCGTCCGGGCTTTGCGGCGGATAGCGATGCGCAAAAGCTTGCCGTTAGTTCATCGGAGTAAGGAGATATTATGCGTCGGAACAAAATTCTCAGTATAATTTGGAATGCGTTAAGCTTCCTTATGGGTACCGCGTTTAACTGGGTTTGTTTGGCGGTAACGGTTTTTCTGGTATATACATTTATGATAAAGGGATATGAATACGGCGAAACTTTCGCCACAGAGGCGATGGCTGAAAAAACAGATGAAGAAATTGTTATTATTGTAACGGAAGGCGACACGCCTTCATCCGTTAGCAAAAAATTGGAGGAACAGGGCGTAGTCCAAAACGCGTTGCTCTTTCAGGTAGAAAATATGTTTAAGGGCACAGACACAAATTACAAGCCCGGCGAGTATACTCTAATGCCAACAATGAGTTCGTATGAGATAAACGCGATTCTGCGCGGCGGAGGGCAGACTGACCCCGATAAGAAAATCACCATTCTGGAGGGCTTTTCGATTGACGACATAGCTGAATATTTAGAGAGCAACGAGATTGTAGAGGCGGATAAATTTTTGTGGGCAGTGGATAACCACGATTACAAATATGAGTTCCTACAGAACATACCCAAACGAGAGCGAAAGCTGGAGGGATATTTATTTCCGGACACGTACTTTCTTTCCAGCGCCCCAACCCCGGATGAGATTATAAATAAAATGCTTACGCGGTTTGAGGGTATTTATTATGATAGCGGCTATGATATTGTAGCCAAAAATTTGGGAAAAAGCATGGATGAGATTATATGTGTCGCTTCGATGATAGAGGAGGAATACAGACGCGCGGACGAACGCAATAAGGGTTCCGCGGTGATATACAACAGGCTGAGTCAAAATCTTAATTTGAATGTCTCGGCGACATTGGTTTACGCGTTGGGTAAGCGGCGCGACCGGCTTACGGAGGAAGATTTGCAATTTGATTCGCCATATAACACTTACAATAAGCCCGGATTGCCGAATGGCCCCATCTGTAATCCCGGTGAGGCTTGCATTCAGGCGGCCTTGCTACCGGTGGAAGATATGTTGCTGTATAGTGTGTTGATGGATGAATCCTCTGGCGAGCACTTGTTTTTTGAAACCGAGGAAGAGTATTTGGTAGGAAGAGAGCAATATAATCAAGTATATAATTAGGAGTATAATTGTTACTACTCGGCCATGGCGTGTTAACAGGCGAATCCCCAAAGCAAGAAACCATGGCAATCGATACCGGTTTGCCAAAATTTAGAGTACCTGGAAATTTGCCACTCTTATACCGATTGCCGTGTTTTACGTCTCTTACCTGCGGCGGTCGTCCCGTTAATGTGCCAAGTTACTCCTGCTGAGTAGTCACGTATAATTTTCGAGCGGGTCGGTCTGACCTACGTGTTTGTTGACTTTAGGAGAGCTTTTTATGGGCGTAAAAAAAATTGAATTGCTGGCTCCGGCAGGTGATTTCGAGCGGCTGAAAGCCGCTTTTCTTTATGGCGCGGACGCCGTGTATG
>JAISRJ010000159.1 GCA_031273705.1 Clostridiales bacterium | reverse complement strand
CGACAAGATAACTCAAGGTTTATGCTTGCAAGTTATAAGATACTGATAACTAAAATTTGTCATATCATGGTAAGCGAGTCAAGACGTATACCCATAGTCAGAATACATAATCCACGAATTTCTTTCGATGGTATAGTCAAAAATCAAAGAAAGGAGAACGATACCAAAAACCCGTAATATAGCAAGTCACAAGCGGAAAAATAAATTGATAAGCCGCCGAATCAAAAATATCCGCGCATTGCGGAACCATCAAGAAAGATCTGATAATTTTGCGGCGACGGTTTATAACCTTTTGGTATCGGAATCAAATGTTTAACTCGATCTTTAGAAAGCAGTTAACTTTAAATTTGGGAATTTTGGCTATTAGTTTAATTTTGCTAGGAATAGTCCTTTCACAAGTTATAAGGGGCTACCTTACCGACCAACGGGTGGCTTTTTTGGAAGAAGCCGGCGAAAAAATAGCGCTGGAAGTCTCAAAATACTATGAATATGGAATGATAGACACCCAACGGATAAATTTGCAAGGGCAAATGGCTAGACAGTATCTTAACGCGAGTATGATACTTTTAAATGACGACATGAGCGTGTTCGCGAATTCCGCGGATATTGATCTTAGCAACGCAAATAAGGAGAGCTTTAATCTGGAAGAATTCGCGCCGCTAACACAAGGTAAAATAGTTGTAACGCGCGGCGATATAAATGGAATTCTTGAGGAAAAAAAACTAATCGTCGGCTATCCTGTTAGATCAAACAACACCATAGCCGCAAGCGTTCTGCTTATATCTTCTATCGCCGACCTGGAAAAAACCATTATGGAAATGTACATAGCTACGGCGCTGTGTCTGCTTTTAGCGGTGATACTGGGCTTTGTGCTGATTTTAATTCTTAGCAAGAGCATTTCCGAACCATTAAGGCAAATGAACCTTGCCGCCAAACAAATCTCCGGCGGGGATTATGCGCAACGGATAAACAGCGTCGGGCGTGACGAAGTAAGTCAACTGGCTTTAAGCTTGAATAATATGGCGGAAAGTTTGGAGCAGCAGGAAAAGAAACGCCGTGAGTTTATAGCCAATTTTTCACATGACCTGCGATCTCCTCTCACTTCTGTCCGAGGTTTTATACAGGCAATAATGGACGGTGCCGTCCCTCCAGAAAAAACAAACCATTACTTGGGTATTGTTATGGACGAAACCGAACGCCTTTCAAAACTGGCTAACGATATTGTGGATTTAAGCGAATCTGAAATGCGCGGGATAGAATTAAAGGAGTCTGTATTTGATATTAATACGCTAATCCGTGAGACGGCTTTTATGTTTGAGACGCGGATAGTAGAAAAAAATTTGGTTTTAAATCTAAACTTCGCCGATAATGAAAATCCCGTTACGGCTGACAGAGAGAAAATTCATCGCGTTATCTATAATTTGCTGGACAACGCGATAAAATTTACGCCCGAAGGCGGAGAGATTACTTCCGAGACTTCGCTCGCGAATGACCGAGTGGTTGTAACGGTAAAGGATACCGGCATAGGCGTAAGCCCGGAAGATCAAAAATATATCTTTGACAGGTTTTACAAGGTTGACGAGTCACGCGGCGAGGACAAAAAAGGCAACGGCCTTGGCCTTTCCATTGTGCGCGAGTTTTTGCGGCTGCACGGTTCATCGGTTAAATTAGAAAGCATTCAGGGAGTAGGTTCGGCTTTTTCATTTGAATTAAAAACCGCCCGGCAGCCTACATCGACCGTTTGATATTTTTTGCGTAATTGTAGAGTATATCTCCGGCTTTTTCTCCGTGTTCCTCAATTAATTTAACAATCGCGCTGCCTATAATTACACCGTCCGCGATCTCGGACATTTCTTTCGCCTGCCGCGGCGTGTGAACCCCAAAACCTATCGCGACCGGAATATCCGTTACAGACTTAGCCAGACGCGCCATACCGGCAAGATCTGTTTTTATCTCGCGGCGCAAACCCGTAACACCCATCGACGACACCATATACAAAAATCCGCTTGCCCGCTCGGCGATCTTTTTGATTCGTTCTTGTGAAGTCGGCGCAACCAGAGAAATCAAATCTACGTCACGCTTTTTTGATAATTCTAAAACCTCCTCTTGTTCCTCAAATGGTAAATCCGGAATGATTACACCATCAACGCCCGATTGAGCGCATTTTTCAAAGAATCTGTCATACCCATAGCGAAACACCGGATTTAAGTAAGTAAGAAACACAAACGGCGTGTCTGTTTTAAGCCGCAGACGCGCGACCAACCCGAATAAATCCTTTAATCTGGTGTTTACGGCCAGCGCGCGAATGTTAGCCCGTTGGATTACAGGACCTTCGGCGATAGGGTCGGAAAAAGGCACGCCTATTTCAACCAAATCTGTTCCGGCATCGATTAGTCTCATTATAAATTCTTCGGTCTTTTCCAGGTTGGGATCCCCACCCATAACATATCCGATAAACGCCTTTTTATTGTCAAACGCTTTCTCTATTCTACTCATTGACCATTATCCCCCTATATCGCGCGATAGCCGCCACATCTTTGTCTCCGCGCCCGGAAAGACAAATAATCACGCTGGCGTCCTTACTCAATGTCGGAGCGATTTTTTGCGCGTACGCAATAGCGTGAGCGCTTTCGACCGCGCTGATAATCCCTTCGGTTTTGGACAAAAACTCAAAAGCCGCAACGGCTTCCTCGTCCGTAACAGGCACATACTCTGCCCTGCCGGAATCGAATAGAGCCGCGTGTTCCGGTCCTATCCCCGGATAATCCAACCCCGCGGATATAGAATAGACGGGGGCTATTTGTCCGTATTCGTCCTGACAGAAATAAGATTTCATACCATGAAAGATACCGACTTCGCCCTTTGTTACACTAGCGGCGTGCATGGCGGTATCCACCCCCAGCCCGGCGGCCTCGCAGCCTATCAGCCGAACATCTTTATCCGGAATAAAATGATAAAAAGTTCCTATCGCGTTGCTGCCGCCGCCCACACACGCCAGAACCACGGCGGGTAATTTATTTTCGGCCTTCAAGATCTGTTCTCTGGCCTCAAGGCTTATAACGCTTTGAAAATCGCGTACCATCATTGGGAAGGGATGAGGACCCATTACGGAACCCAGACAATAATGAGTATCATCCGTGCGGCTTGCCCATTCGCGCATGGTTTCGTTTACCGCGTCTTTTAAAGTCATTGTTCCGCTGGTGACGGCGTTTACCTTCGCCCCAAGCAGCTCCATTCGATAGACATTCAACGACTGGCGTTCGGTATCCTCTTTACCCATAAAGATTTCACATTCCATGTCCAGCAAAGCCGCCGCGGTCGCCGTAGCCACACCATGCTGCCCCGCTCCGGTTTCCGCTATAAGCCGCGTCTTTTTCATGCGTTTCGCGAGAAGCGCCTGCCCCAAAACGTTATTAATTTTATGTGAGCCGGTGTGATTTAAATCCTCTCGCTTCAGATAAATCTTCGCCCCGCCCAATTCCTCACTCATTCGCCGCGCGTAATATAATAACGATGGCCTTCCGGCATAATTATTAAGCAAGTCATTAAGCTCATTAACAAAACTCGGATTGTCTTTATGGGCGTTGTATGCTTCTTCCAGCCGATACAGTTCGTTCATCAATGTTTCTGGCACATATTGACCGCCATACTCTCCAAATCTTCCCGCCTTCATAACAACCCCCTAACAGTCTGTATAAGTCTATAAACCTTTTTCGCGTCTTTGCGGGCATTAGTTTCCGCTCCGCTGCTCACATCCACGGCGAATGGATTTAGTTTAAGCGCCGAGGATATGTTCTCTGTGTTAATTCCCCCCGCCAAGAAGTATGGCTTTGAGCTTTCTCCTATTAATTTCCAATCAAATGCCTTGCCTGTTCCGCCGGAACCGCTGTCCAATAAAAAATAGTCCGCGTCTTTGTATCGTTTTTGCTCCGTATCCCACCCGGGTTTCATAGATATTGCCTTTATTACAGGCAACCAGGCTTTGACCTTTAAAACAACTTCCGGCGTTTCGTCCCCGTGCAGCTGCGCCATGTCAATAATCCCTCGTTTATAAATAGAAATTATTTCATCAGCGTCAAAATTTTGAAACACTCCTATCGCAGATATGCTTTTATCCAACACATGATGTAATTGTTCGGCCTTGTCCGGGGTAATATAACGCTTGCTGTCAGGTACGAACACAAAGCCGATATAATCCGGCTTTGCGTAGTTTACAATCTCAATATCCTTTACGCTGAACAAACCGCAGATTTTTATTTTAATCACAATTCGCCGCCTGACGCAATTCGCTCAAGAATTTCTCTTTATTATCCGCCCGCATAACAGCCTCTCCAATCAAAACTGCGTCCACGCCATTTTTTTTTAATCCGCGCACATCGTCCGGCGATTGTATTCCGCTCTCCGAAACAAATAAAACGCCGGGAGGAACCAGTTCCCGAAGTTTTGCGCTATTAGTTATATCGACAGAAAAATCTTTAAGGTTTCGGTTATTTACTCCGATAATTTTTGCTCCCGCCGAAAGAGCCATTTTTATTTCACCTTCGTTATGGGCTTCCACCAGCGCCGATAAACCTATTTCATGGGCAATAGACAAATACTTTTCAAGTGTTTCGGGTTTCTCTCCCTCCAGTAAAGCGCAGATCAAAAGAACCGCCGACGCCCCAATCAGTTTAGCTTCATAGATTTGATACTCGTCAACGACAAAATCTTTTCTAAGCAACGGTAAATTTACGGCGGCGGCTGTTTGAGTCAAAATTTCATTGCTTCCCATAAAATAATATGGTTCAGTTAAAACGGAGATTGCGTCAACCCGCGCCTTTTCGTATATTTTCGCGAACGCCTGATAATCAAAATTTTCTATTATAATTCCCCTGGATGGAGAGGCTTTTTTTAATTCGCAGATTAAAGAAACGCCCTCCCTGGACAATGCTTTTTCAAAAAAAAGAGTATCACTTATTTTCAGGTTAATAAAGTTAATTTTTTCACGCAACTCATCCGGCGGAAGGATATTTCTGGCGGCTTCTACGCGTTTGCGAGCGGTCGCGGCTATTTCGTCAAGAATCATACAACCGACTCCTTAGAAAGTTTTATAAATTTATCTAATTGCTCCAAAGCTTTTCCTCTGTCTATCGTTTTGCGGGCTATATTCAGAGCGTCTTTTATATTCAATTCCGGTCTGGCGATAGATATAGCCGCCGCGGAATTCAGCAAAACCGCGTCTCGCTTTGGACCCGTCGACCCAGATAAAACAGCGCGGGTTATGTCGGCGTTTTCCGCGGGCGTGCCCCCAACCAGATCTTTTTTCTCACATCGACGTAAGCCAAAGTTTTCCGGAACAATCTCATATGAATTAAAAACGCCATCTTTTAATTGACACACCGTGGTCGGCGACGACAAAGATATTTCATCCAACCCGTCCTGTCCGTAAACTACCATCGCCCGCTTAACCCCCAGATTGCAAAGCACCCGCGCCATAGGTTCCACAAGATCGCGATCGTACACTCCCAGTAGCTCCATGTTTGCTCCGGCTGGGTTAACAAGCGGACCCAGAATGTTAAAGATAGTTCGCACACCCAATTCTTTTCGTACAGGCGCGACATACTTCATAGCTATATGGTAATTCTGGGCGAACAGGAAGCAGAGATTAATCTGTTTCAGCAGCTGTAAACTTTTTTCCGGAGGAACGTTTATGTCAACGCCCAACGCTTCCAATACGTCCGCCGCGCCGCTTTTACTGGTGGCGGCCCGGTTTCCATGCTTGGCGACAGGGATACCCGCCGCCGAGATAACAAGCGCCGAGGTTGTGGAAATATTAAACGAATGAGCGTGATCCCCGCCTGTTCCGACTATCTCCAACACATCCAAGTCATGCAGGATTCTTATGCAGTGCTTGCGCATTCCGGCGGCGGAACCGGTTATTTCATCTATTGTTTCGCCTTTAGCCGACATACCCGCCAAATACGCGGCCATTTGAATCTCGCTGGCGTTGCCGCTCATAATTTCACTCATGACGGTTTCCGCTTCCAATAAGGTTAAATCTTGTCGCTTTATTGCTTTCGCGATTGCTTCTTTTATCATTGTGGCCTCCTGTTTGATGAAATTATGGAAATATCCGTTTCACCTGACCTTTTTTACCGTTATTTTGTAGAATTGCCTTGGTTAATAAGGAGAAAATTTTTTAATATCTTTTTTCCGTTTGGGGTAAGGATAGATTCCGGATGGAATTGCACTCCGTAGATTTTGCGTTCTTTATGCTCCACAGCCATAATTTCCCCGTCGTCCGCCACGGCGGTTACGCTCAAGCAATTCGGAATTGTAGATTCATCCACCGCCAGCGAATGATACCTGGCCGCCGAAAAGGTTTCAGGCAGCCCATTGAAAATAGCGTCATGAGAGCGCAGAGTTATTATCGAAAGCTTACCGTGCATCAGGGTTTTAGCGTAAGTAATCTTTGCGCCGAAGGTTTCGCAAATCGCCTGATGCCCCAGGCAAACCCCCAGTATCGGCACATCGTAAATATTCGCGATTACATCCTCGCAAATTCCGGCGTCTTTCGGTCTGCCCGGTCCGGGCGAAATAACAATGTGAGACGGCACCAGAGACTGTATCTCCTCCGCGGTTAGCTGGTTATTTCGGATTACCTGAATATCGGGGTTTACGCTACCAATCAACTGATACAGATTGTAAGAAAAACTATCAAAATTATCTATCAGAACAATCAAGTGTTATTAACCTCCCTTGCCCGTTCCAAAGCCGACAGAACCGCGCCTGCCTTATTCACTGTTTCCTCGTATTCAAGTTCAGGCACACTATCGGCTACTATACCCGCTCCCGAACGGACGAAAACCTTTCCGTTCTTCTTAAAAACTATCCGGATAGCAATGCAGGTATCCATATCGCCCGTAAACGACATATAGCCGATTGCGCCGCCATAGATTCCACGTTTGTTGTTTTCCAATTCATTTATAATCTCGCAGGCTCGAATCTTGGGCGCGCCGGAAAGAGTTCCGGCGGGCAGTACCGCCGCAATAGCGTCTATGGCGGTTTTATCTTTCCTAATCTGCCCGGTAACAACCGAACCAATATGCATTACATGCGAAAATTTCAGGACAGATAAATACTTTTGCAGGTTTACAGTACCAAACTCACAGATTTTTCCAATATCGTTTCGCCCCAAATCCACAAGCATATTGTGTTCCGCCAATTCTTTGGGATCCGCCAATAACTCCGCTTCCAGCGCTTTATCCTCCTCTACGGTCGAACCTCTTTTACGGGTACCCGCCAGTGGAAAAGTAAATACCTCTCCCCGATAAAGCTTTACGAGTGTTTCGGGCGCCGAGCCCGCGATCTCCAACTCGTCACTGCTAAAATAGAACATATACGGCGACGGATTAGTTTCGCGCAGAATTCGGTACGCGTCAAACAAACTCCCGCTTGCTTTGGCTTCAAACCGGTTTGACAGCACCACCTGAAAAATATCGCCTTCAAAAATGTAGCGCTTTGCCTTTTCAACTATCTCACAAAACTGTTCCTTACTAAACAAAGGCTTGAACAGAGGCGTACATTCTACAAACGAAAGCGGCTGAATCTCCGCGGGCGCGCCGGTTTCAATGATTTTACGCATTTGTTCCAAATCGGCGGCGGCCTTATTATAATTTTCTATATAGGCGTCCGTTTTTATATTTACAATTAAGTAAATAGTTCTTTCTAAATGATCAAATGCGATAACCTTATCGAACAGCATTAGATCAACATCTTTAAAATTCTCTTCATCCGGTGCGTTAAAATGAATCTGCGGTTCATCGTATTGAAGATATTCATATGAAAAGTACCCCGCCAATCCACCCGTAAATGGGGGAAGCTCCGCAAATCTTGGGCTTTTATTATCCATTATAATCTGTCGGAAATATCCCGCCGGATCACCGGTCTTAATTTTAATTTCCGTACCGTTGCGAATTCGCAATTCCCCATCTTTGCAAGAAATCTCCAATTTGGGATCATAACCCAAAAATGTATATTTACTAATGTTTTCCGGGTCGTCAAGACTTTCCAGAATAAAGCAGTGACAACTTATATTTTTTAGCTTTTTAAATATGTCTATCGGATAAAGATCGGCTTCCGGTATGCATTGCCACACCGGAATCATTTTATAATCCTGTGTAAAGGATTTAATTTCATTAAGACCGGGGAAAACCATAAAACCACCCTTCCAAAATTAAGACTTTTAAAATATAGCGTAAAACCCCGCGTTTTAGCGCCGGTAACAAAAAAATCCGCCCTTGAAATCACTCAAGGACGGATATAAATACCCGTGGTACCACCTTGTTTCGGAAAAAATCTCCGCGCTTTAGCGAGGTACAAACATACCCCCGACGCATAACGCGCGTCTCACGTCGCGGTATAGGTATTATAGCAAATTGCTATAAATACTTCCCCCTCGCCCTCAGCGATCCATTTGACAAGCTGCGTTCTATCGGTTTCCACCATCCCGACTCTCTGAAAGCGCACACATGCCGTTATCTTCGCCTCAACAGTTTTGTTTTTGTTGTTAAAACACATTATAATATTCAAAATGTTTGTTGTCAATTACAAATTTTACCGAACGCGCCGCAAAATGTGTGCTGCCCCGACAACGGCGCGGAGCGGGATAGTCTGCCTCTTCGGAATTGTAAATTTTTTATGAGTTTTTGTGGAATACTTGATTTAGGTACACCTTTTGACAGCGTTGCGAGATTTAGAAAGAGGAGAATGCAAATGGAGACTGTAAGAAAGCGGATCAAAGAAAGCAAATGGGGACCGGGAGACCATGACCCGCGGCGGACTTTGGCGTTGTTCACCGTGTTCTGCCTGCTCGTTTTGCTGTTGTCGGTTCTGCCCTTGAATGATTTTAGGGCGGCGGCAATGGAAGACTGGGAAGAACCGATTTACGTAGAGCAACTGTCCGAATTGCAGGATGCTCTTTCAGCGGTCGAACCCACCTCCAAAGCCGTGATTGCGCTCAAAAATGATATTTACTTGGAGGGTACGGCGTTGGAAATCCCGGGCCAAGGCAAGGTCATGCTGACGAGCGCCGAGGGCGGGCCTTACAAAATCGACGCGAATGCGCAGAGCCGGGTTATTGAGATTGAGGATAACGGCGACCTGACCCTCGAGAATATTACAATCACAGGCGGAACAGCTACAAATGTCGGCGGAGTCAGAGGCGGAGGCGGAGGCGTGTACGTGGGCGCCAACGGCAGTCTTACTCTGACGGACAACACGGAGATTCTGGCCAATAAAGGATACAGCGATACCGGAGGTACCGCCGGTATCGCCGGCGCCAGCGGCGTGCACGTCGCCGACACCGGCACGTTCACCGTGATGGGCAAGGCGAAAATCTCAGGCAACCAGTCGTTTGGCGGCGGCGGCGCCGTGAGCAACTATGGGACATTCATCATCAAGGCCGGCGCGCAATCGAAAATCTCGGGCAACACGACGAACAATAGCAACGGCGGCGGTGTGACCAACCATGGGACATTCACTGTCGAGACCGGCGCGATATCGGAAATCTCGGACAATACGGTGAGCGGCAACTTCAATGCGTTCTGCGGCGGCGGCGTGTACAACAATGGGTCCTTCACCATCGAGACCGGCTCGCAATCGAAAATCTCGGGCAACTCGGCGGTCAGCAATGGCGGCGGCGTGTACTTCGGTAACAGCGTGTTCAATATGAAGGGTGGAACAATCGAAGG
>JAISRJ010000116.1 GCA_031273705.1 Clostridiales bacterium | reverse complement strand
CTTAGGCTGGGTCTGAGCGCGACTGTTAAACGAGCGGACATGATAGTAACTATTTCAGAATTTTCAAAAAAAGAGATACTAGGTTTTTTTAAATACCCCGCTGATAAAATAAAAGTCGTGTATTGCGGAATAGATTTGAACACTTACAGGCCGGATATTTCTGAAGAAAAGATAAACATAACTTGTAAAAAATTGGAGATACCCAGAGAGTATATACTCTATCTGGGAACGCTTGAACCGCGTAAAAATATTGAACGATTGATAGAGGCATATTCGCTCTTTTTAGATAAAAATAAAAACGACAGCTTACCGGTTCTGGTAATAGCCGGTGGCAAGGGATGGATATATGAAAGTATTTTTAAGAAGGCTAAAGAACTTAATTTGGATAAAACAATAATATTCACCGGGTATATTGCGGATGAAGATAAACCTGCCTTGCTTGCCGGGGCAATATGTTTCTGTTTTCCTTCGCTATACGAGGGCTTTGGCTTACCGCCCTTGGAGGCTATGGCGTGCGGAACTCCTGCGGTGGTATCAAACGCCGCCTCGTTGCCGGAAGTAATAGGTGACGCCGCAATCTTTGTCGATCCGTATAATATTGAGAATCTGGCCGACTGTATAGAGAAACTGGTATTCGATGAGGATTTACGCTATAAGCTAGGCAATTTAGGTCTGGAACGTGTCAAAAGGTTTAGTTGGGAAAAATTATCGGAGGAATTATACAAAGATTTAGTATCTATTTAGAAGGGGACATTATGAAAACTGCGTTAATCACCGGTATTACCGGGCAGGACGGTTCATATCTCGCGGAACTGCTACTTGAAAAAGGCTATAAAGTGTATGGGATATGGCGTCGTAAGAGCGTGGTGGATTACGGAAATATCTCTCATATAAAAGGCAAAATTAAATTAATATATGCTGATTTAACGGATTATGTATCTTTGGTAAACGCTGTTAAGACTTCACATCCGGATGAGGTGTATAATCTTGGGGCGCAGTCTTTTGTCGGAACGAGCTGGGAGCAACCGTTAGTTACGGCAAATATTGACGCCATAGGTGTATCCAATATTCTGGAAGCAATTCGCATAGCAAAGCCGGACGCGAAGTTTTACCAAGCTTCGACAAGTGAAATGTTCGGAATGGTTCAGGAAATTCCGCAAACGGAAAATACCGCTTTTTATCCGCGAAGTCCTTATGGAGTAGCGAAGTTATACGGGCATTGGATAACAAAGAATTATCGCGAGAGTTATAATTTGTTCTCCTGTTCCGGAATTTTGTTTAACCACGAAAGCGAAAGGCGAGGCGAAGAATTTGTCACACGAAAGATAACATTGTCTGTCGCCAAGATAAAACTGGGTTTGCAGGATTGTCTAGAGCTGGGCAATATGGATTCTAAACGCGATTGGGGTCATTCAAGCGATTACGTCAGGGCTATGTGGCTCATGTTGCAGCAAAAAAAACCACAGGACTATGTAATAGCCAGCGGAGAAACTCATACGGTAAGGGAATTTGTAAATTTGGCGTTTGGCAGAGTTGGCATAGAGCTTGAGTGGAGCGGCGTGGGAATTGAAGAGCAGGGCGTTGACAAAGCAACCGGCAAGATTATTGTAAAAGTTAATCCAAAATTCTTCAGACCGGCGGAAGTTGCGTTTTTACTGGGCGACTCTACAAAGGCGCGAAACGAACTAGGCTGGAAAAATGAAATACCATTCAATAGTTTGGTAGAGCGCATGGTTGACAGCGACTTGAAGTTGCTTTCTTGATATGAAAAAAAATATTACATTCAAAATTGCTTTCTTGATTTTCCATAATCTGAGGTTATTTATGAATTTCTTTAAAGAAATCTTTGATTATAGACAAATGATTTTTTCCCTTGTACATAAGGATTTACGCGGCAGGTATTTGGGTACGCTGTTGGGATTCTTATGGACGTTTGTAAATCCGTTGTTACAATTGTTAGTTTATAATCTAATATTTTCAGTAGTATTCAGAAATGGCATAGAAAGGTTCTATTTGTTTTTGTTTATCGGTTTGGTTCCGTGGATGTTTTTTTCATCCTGCGTGGTTGGGGGGTCAACTTCGGTTATCAGTGCCTCGTCTATGGTGACAAAAATTTATTTTCCCAGAGAAGTATTACCGATAGCTTATGTCACCAGTAGTTTTGTAAATATGCTATTGTGCTTTATTGTAGTGTTCTTGATAGTATTTATATCAGGTATATCGTTTAATATAGCAGTCTGGATTTATCTGCCATTGGTTATGATAATTGAGTATGTTATGGGGCTTGGGGTAGCAATGATAGTATCGTCGCTTACGGTTTATTTTCGTGATTTAGAGCATATTCTCGGAATCCTGACAATGGCTTGGATGTATTTGACACCGATATTGTATACTTTTGATACTGTCCCTGAAGGGATACGGCGAATATTAAGTTTAAACCCTATGAAACCAGTTATAGAAGCTTATCAAAGTATATTATATTACGCAAAAGCTCCTGAACTGGATACTATGATACAGGCGGTTTTTTTCGGTGTAGTAATGGTTTTTATTGGATTTATTATCTTTAATTTGCTTAAGCGCAAATTCGCGGAGGAACTATGATAATAAATGTTGATAACGTTTATAAAAAGTTCAAAATTTCCAACGAGAAAAATAATAGCCTTCGCGAAAGATTTCTAATTAAGAAAAAAAGTAATTATATCGAACATGAAGTTCTAAGAGGAGTAAGTTTTACGGCCGAAAAGGGTGAGTCTATTGGTTTAATTGGCGAGAATGGCTGTGGAAAGAGTACATTGCTAAAGTTGATGTCTAAAATTATGTATCCAGACAAAGGGCACATTACTATCAAAGGCAGAGTTTCCAGTTTAATAGAACTGGGAGCGGGTTTTCATCCCCATATGAGTGGGCGAGAAAACATTTATACAAACGCGGCTATTTTTGGTCTCCCCCGCCGTGAGATAGATAAACGAATAGAGGCAATAATTGATTTTGCGCAAATAGGAGAATTTATTGATAACCCGGTCCGAACTTATTCGTCTGGTATGTATTTGAGATTGGCTTTTTCTGTCGCTATTAATGTGGACGCGGACATTTTGCTGATTGATGAGATACTTGGTGTGGGCGATTTTAACTTTCAATCAAAATGTTATAACAGGTTAAGAAAGTTAAAGTCTGATGGCGTTACGCTTGTAATAGTTACTCATGATTTGTCAACAGTTGAGAATTTTTGTGATAAAGCTATCTGGCTGAATAACGGATTGATTGAATCTAATGGTATTGGTCATACAGTTGTTGACAATTATAAAAATTTTATGAATTTAAAAAGGCATGATGAGCAAACTATTAATGTAGAACATAATGGACCTAGAAATAATGAAAGTGAGTCAGACGACGGCGCCTCGGATAACAAG
>JAISRJ010000106.1 GCA_031273705.1 Clostridiales bacterium | reverse complement strand
AATGCGTCAAGAAGAGCACCTAATCGAACACCGACGCCTGATCCGCAAAGAATTACAGATTGGACTCGGACTCAAGAGACATCTACGGTTATGTCCGGCGAGCCGGTTCAATATCAATCGCCACAAATTCAACCGCAACAAGTGCCGACAGCGCGAGCGCAACCGCCGCAAGTTCCTCCCGCGACACACGCGCAAGTACCGGCCGCGCCACACGGGCAATCGGAGCAATATCCGCAAAACCCGCCCGGACAAAATCCATATCCACAAAACGCCGCGTATCCGCAAGGCGCGCCCATGCAATCGCAGTATCAACAACATGGAGCCGTACCGCCGAATTTTCAGCAACCGCCGCAACAACAATTTTCGCCCGGTCAGCCGCAGTTTCAACAGCCTGCTAATATGCCACCCGGAGCTATGCAGCAACCACCACCCAGACAACCCGTGGGAGGAATGCCGCCCGTAGGGATGCAGCAACCTCAGATGCAGCAAGGAACTATGGCTATGCCGCCCCAACAACAATTTCCTAATCTCGCAAATAACGGGCAATATATCAGTCCTATTCCATTATATGGACCTGAACAGATACAGGCGGCAAATAATCTTCAAAATCCGCAGCCCAGGGAAGCACGGAAGCAGAAAAACTTAAAAAAAAAGAAGACTAAAGACTACGACGACTATGATGATGATGAAGACGACTATGATGATGATTACGACGACTATTATGAAGATGACGACGATGATGATGATCTTGGTATAGGACCACGACGCTCTAAAAAGAAAAACGTTGGCGCGGGAGGCGGTTTAAAAAGCGCTCTTAACTCTGTTTTTGGAAGACTAAAAAAAAATGAGAATTTTAATGACAATTATGACGATGTGGACGAAGAATCGGATGATCTTCCCGGTAAATCTAATCTTAAGAATAAGATCGCCGATTTTTTGTTCTACAGCGGCTTAGTAATTTTAATAATTACCGCGTTTTATTATACACAGCGTTCTAACGGTCCGGTCATGATTTTTAATCATTCGTTCATGACCGTGCTAACCCCCAGTATGCAAAGGGAAATACCACAGGGATCGCTCATTCTTGTAAAAAAGTCCGACCCCGGTGAATTAAAGGTCGGAGATGTAATAACTTTTATGAAAGACGCCCAAACATCCTGGACACATACGATAATAAATATATACGACAACTACAATAACACCGGAAAACGAGGATTTCAAACAAAGGGAGTTAACAACCCCAGCCCAGATCAAGCTATTGTTTACGAAGATAATGTTGTCGGGCGGCTTGTTTTTCACATCCCTTTTTTAGGATGGATTTTTACGTATATAGGCGGCAATATATATATTGTTTTTCTGATTTTCGGTATATTAATGATATGCTCGTTCGTGCTAAGAGGCGTTATCAGTCTTAGCCCGGAAGTTAGCGAAGAGGATGATGAAGAACCGGAACCTCCAAAGAGAAATCCCCACTATCAAAATGATAATTATTATTATGGTTAATCCCCTTTGATATTTCTTTTAGTCAGAAATATTTGAAGGGGAATTTTTATGTGAAATACCGGTGAATCTAGAGCGAATAGATTTGTGCTTCGTATGGTCGCAGAGTATTTGCAAGTTCGTCTTTGTAATTGCTGAGGATCAGTTTGTACCCTGGCGGAGCGGTTATTTGCTTCGCGGTTAGATCGGCTGTGCTTAAATTGCAGGTTATAAACCATTGCTCATCTTCGAGTTTTCGGTAATAGGAGAATAGTGGTTTTACCTTTCTGTTTGACGGATCGAATGTTATATCGCCGTAAATAAGGGACTTGTTTGCTTTTCGCAGTTTGATAAGAGCTTTGTAAAAGTTTAGAATAGACTCTGCGTTTTCGATTTGTGTTTCTACGTCAAAATCGTCCGCATAACCCGTAATCCACATCTTAGAAGTTGATTTTGTCTCCCATTGAATGGGCACTCGCGCGTGATCCCTCGAACCGGTTAGTACCTTTGCTAAGGCTTGATTGGGAGTGTGAGTTTTAATTAAATCCTTGTACAGGTTTAAACTTTCCACATCTCGTAGTTCGTCGATACTTTTAAATGGTTGGTTTATTGCGCCAAGTTCGTCGCCTTGATATATAAATGGGGTTCCTCGCAATGTAAGCTGAATCACAGCCAGCAGTTTCGAGAGCGGAACCCGGTATGTACCGATCGGATCGAGTTTAGAAAGCATTCGTGGGTTGTCATGATTATTATAGAAGATAGCCATTTGACATTCGTTGGCGTAATTGGTCATCCAATCTGTAAAATAAGTTTTAAGGTAGACGGGATCGTATATATATTCTTGAAAACGTGCGTGTCCCGGCGTTTCTAATATGTCAAAGCAAAAGATCATATCCAGTTCGCCGCGGTCTTTGGCTGTCATAAGTTTCGCCACTTCTCTCCCTATGCCCGGTGTTTCACCGATAGAAAAGGCATGAAATGGATCGAACGCTTCTTTTCTCATTTCCGCTAGATATTTATGCAGATTGGGACCGTGGAAATAATGCTCTATACCCCTATAACCCATTAAGTGCCCCACAAATTCACTGCCGTTTGGCAAGCCGGGCGTTTTGGAGATATAGTTTATTACATCCAGCCGAAAACCGTCGATACCCTTTTTAAGCCACCAGCGTATCATTTTATATATATCCTGCCGCGTGGGTTCGTAAGCCCAGTTTAAATCCATTTGCTTGTCGGAGAACAGGTGCAGCGACCAAATATCCGCTTTGTCGTGATACTTCCACGCGGAGCCGCTAAAGAACGACATCCAGTTGTTGGCAGGTTTTTGTGAGAAGAAATAATAGTCGCGGTATGGGGATTTTTTATTCCGCAATGCGTGTTGGAACCATATATGTTCGTCGGAGGTATGGTTCACCACCAGATCCATTATCAACTTCATTTCGCGATGGTGAAGAGCTTCGAGCAACTCGTCAAGCGCTTCCATTCCGCCAAATTCTTCGCTAATCTTAAAATAATCGCGTATGTCGTAGCCGTTATCCGCGCCCGGTGAATCGTAGATTGGGCAGAGCCAAATCGCGTCTATGCCCAGGTTTTGCAGGTAGTCTAACTTGGATGTTATGCCGCGCAGATCTCCGATTCCGTCACCATCCGAATCCTTAAAGCTGCGAGGATAAATTTGATAGAATACGGCTTCCTTCCACCATACGCGACTATTGTCCGGTGATATAGACTGACTTTCCGGCGCGGTGTTTAGCAAGTCTATCAGCGCGTGGAAAAAATCGTCTCCAATAAATCTTCGGGCAAAGAATCTTATTGTTCCAAGAGAAAGATTTTTTATTGCCCAGAATTTAAGAAATCCTTCGCTTATCCCAGACTGCAAGAACACCTTATGCAATATATCGTGACCGAGTGGGTGTGAATAAATATCTTTAATCTTAGTTCTTAATGAGAAGTTCACGCAAATACTCCGTTCTGTTATTACAGGGTTAGAAGAGCGACGGTTTCAACATGGTTAGTCAGCGGAAACATATCGATAGGTTGAGCGTTTAGAAGGTTATAACCATTTTGGCATAAATATTTTGCGTCACGGGCTAACGAAGCCGGATCACAGGAGACATATATTATTTTTTTAGGATGGACATTTAAAACCTGATCTAATACGGATTTTTCACAGCCCTTTCTTGGGGGATCAAGAATGATTATATCCGCGTTCGGATGATTTTCTTTCAGCCATTTTGAGGCGTCGGCTTTATGAATTTGAAAGTTATCAATGTTATTTAGCTCGGCGTTCTTTTTTGCGTCGTCAACCGCCGATTTAGAGATTTCTACCCCTACAATAATATTGTGAGTGTGCTTAGCAAGGTATAACGCAATCCCTCCGGCCCCGCAATACATATCCAAAACGGTTTCATCGCTCGTAATATCCGCTAATTTCAAGATTGTGTCATATAATACCTTGGCTTGGAGAGTATTAATCTGAAAAAATGACAGCGAAGAAATATCATAACCTATATCGCCTATATAGTCGCGTATTAGCCCCTTGCCATACAAAACGCTAATCTTCTCACTTAATATTAAGTTACCCGGTTTTGTGTTGTGGCTAAGTGTTAAAGTGGAGAACCCGGAAATATCGCGCAGCATGTTGATTAAAGAATCCCGCTGTGGAAGGTGCCGCCCGTTAATGACCAAACAAACCATTACTTCGCCGGTAGAGTTGCTTACACGCGTCATAACATACCGCAGCAAGCCCTTATGAGTAAGTTCGTCGTATACAGGCACTTTCGATTGCCGTATGTATTTTCGTATAATGTCCAAAACTTGCGGCGTTACAGTCGGCACGGTGTGACAGGTGAGTGTTTCAACCACTCTGTGGCTCTTTCTTGCGTACATGCCGACAATTCCGTCTTTATCTATGGGAAATATTGCTTTATTTCTGTATCCGGTGTAATCGATCATGCCCAATGCTTTTTGAACATTAGGAGTATGAAAACTTCCTATGCGCCCAAGGGCCTCGGCTGTCTTTTTTTGCTTGTAATTCAATTGTGTTTCATAATCACAGTGCATTAGGTCGCAGCCGCCGCATTGAGTAAAGATAGGGCAGGCCGCGCTCACTCTATGCGGCGACGGATTAATTATACGCAAAAGCTTTCCATAAGCATAAGTCTTTTTTAGACTGATGATCAATACCGCGGCAAGTTCGCCGGGCAGTGTATTCCTTACAAAAACCGCCATGCCGTCAACATGCCCGATTCCCTCGCCGTAGGAATTAAGATCGTCTATTGTTATGGTACAAATATCGTTTTTATCCATTAAACTCCTAGTCTTTTCCGTTTTCAATCTCGAAAGAAAAATCCGAGTTTGTGATATTACGCGCCAGTATTTTATTGTAAGGAGACCATGCGGTTTTACTGCCCAGCTCTCCGACAGACTCCGCAAACATATTTAATTTAGCGTCAATATTGTCCGCAAAATGCAGGATAAAAGCTTCCATCGTTTTGGGTTGCTTGGGAGAACCGTACTCCAATTCCCCGTGGTGTGCCAAAATAGAGTGCATTAACAGACTTTTGAGCCGCTTTGGAAAATTTGGAATTTTGTCCGCCTCACGAGAAATCATTTCGGAACAAATAACAATGTGCCCCAATAATTGCCCGTCGTCGGTATAATCATTCCCCGGAAACGGCGACAATTCATAGATTTTACCCAAGTCGTGCAATATGGCGGAAGCTATCAATAAATCGCGGTTTACATATTTGTAACGGCCGCTGATAAATTCGCATATTTGTGTTACAGAGAGCGTGTGTTCTATCAAACCGCCATAAAAATTATGATGCAGATTTTTCGCGGCCGAATGGCTTTGGAAAGTTGTGGAAATATCCTTATCTTTCACAAAGAAGCTTTCCAATAATTGACGCAAAAACGGGTTGCTTATATTCTTGATATAAGTTGTAATCTGCCGATACATCTCGCTGATGTCCTTGTCGGTGCGCGGAATATAATCGGCGGCGTCATATTCGCCGGGCGAAGAACGGCGAATGCGGTTAATTTTTATCTGCAAATCGTTTTGGTATGTAAGCACCAAGCCGTCGATTTTAATAAATTCATTTTCTTCAAAATCCTGAATGTCGTTTGTCATTTCCCAGACTTTACCGTCTATAAGACCGGTTTTGTCTTGCAATTTTAAGGACAGATAAGTCTTGCCTGTGCGGGTCTTTAAACTTTGCTTTTGCTTGCAGAGATAGTGATCTATAATATGATCATTCTCTTTAAAATCTTCAATAAAACGCATTGCGTTATCCTCTCTATCGGTTTTCAGGGGTACACCCTACTCAAAACCGCCAAAACCTTTACCGATAATCTCGGTGGAGTTGCTGATGGTGATAAATGCAGCCGGATCTTCCCGCATAATATACTGCTGAAGCTTTCTTGCCTGCCCACGGCTGAGAACAGTGGTAATAACCTCTTTTTCTTCAACTGTATATGCTCCGCGAGCGTAATGGATAGTAGCGCCACGGTTTAAATCTCCATTGATGTAGTGATAGATCTGTTTGCTTTTTTCACTTATAATAACCATTATTTTATAAATACGCAAGCTTTCCAGCACAGAATCCATCAAAAAAGTTTTTAGGCACACGCCGAGCACCGAATATAAGCACGCTTGCACGCCGAATAAAGCCCCGGCGGTCAAAGCTATAAAAAAATCCACCAGCATTAACCCGTGTGTGACTTTAATGTTAAAGAATTTTTTCATTATTTGCGCTATTATATCCGTACCACCTGTCGAGGCACCAGTATGAAACACCAGCGCGCTCCCGAACCCCGGCACGAATACGCTAAAGATAAATTCCAAAAATTTCTCAGAAGTAATAGGCTGCTTCAAAGGAAAGACTAACTCAATAACCCAAATCATAGCGGAGAGCACAAAGGTTCCGTACAAACTTTTCGCCCCGGATTCCTTCCCAAGCACATAATAACCCAGCAGCAGAACAATCAAATTAAGAATAAACATAAGGCTTCCGACCGGCCAGCCAGGCAGATAATAGCTGAACAGCAGCGACAGACCGCTTATTCCGCCGGACGCAAACTTATTTGTATTACGAAACACATGTATGCCCACGGCGACCATCAACAGTCCAAGATTAAGCAGAGCCGTTTCTTTAGTAAAAATTTTCTTCATATCAAAATTAAACTTGGGTTTAAACTTATTGCTATTTCCAGCTTCCTGCATAACAACCTCCATAACCACAATGTTACACTCGCGAGTATAACATTATCGTATCAAAAAACCCGCAGATTTATCCACGGGTTTATTATTGATGCTATTCCAAATAATCGTGCTTTTCTAATTATATTTTCTCTTTCTAGCGGCTTCGGATTTCTTTTTACGGCGAACACTGGGTTTGTCGTAATGTTCTCTCTTGCGTACCTCTCCCATAATACCAGCCTTGGCACAACTCCTTTTAAAACGCTTGAGCGCGCTGTCCAGGGTCTCATTTTC
>JAISRJ010000091.1 GCA_031273705.1 Clostridiales bacterium | reverse complement strand
CGAGGCGGCCGATAGGGGTAAAGGCTTTTTCCCCAGTGATATAAAGCAGACCGACGGATTGTATACAAACGTGCCGAATCTTGCGTTGGCGACTTTTTCCGCTGACTGTGCGCCGATATTGTTCCTGGATCCTGTAAAAAAAGTAATTGCCGCTATCCATTCCGGCTGGCGCGGAACCGCCGCGCGAATCGCTCAGAAATTAATTGCGGCTTTAAACAAGGAATTTAAGAGTAATCCCGCGGATATATTGGCAGGTATCGGACCGTCGATTGGGCCCTGCTGTTTTGAGGTGGACTCGCCTGTCGCCGAGCAATTTTCCGATTGGCGGGAATTTATTATTGAAGGTAAAGCGCAAAATAAAGAAAAGTTTAATGTGGATCTTTGGCGGATAAACGAATCTATGTTGATAGAAGCCGGTCTTAAACCAGAAAATATTGATTGCGCCCCTTTGTGTACCTGCTGTAATTCGGATTTGTATTTTTCTCATCGAAGGGATAAGGACGCGCGGGGTTCTATGGCGTCCATAATTAGTTTAGGAGTTTGACTTGAGTAAAATTGTCCGTGTAGAGGAAGGCAGTATAGCGTATAAGCTGGGGATACAGCCGGGCGACGTTTTATTATCCGTAAATGACTCGCCGGTAAAAGACGTGTTCGACTACCGTTATTTAATCGCGGATGAAGTGATCGAGGTCGCAATCCAAAAACCGGACGGCGAGGAATGGCTGCTAGAAATAGAGAAAGAAGAACACGAAGATTTGGGCTTAGGGTTTGAAACCGGATTAATGGACGAAGCGACACATTGCGCCAATAAATGTGTTTTTTGCTTTATAGATCAACTCCCCACAAACATGCGCCCGACTTTGTACTTTAAAGACGACGACGCTCGGCTGTCTTTCCTTACCGGAAATTATATTACGCTAACCAATCTGTCCGACGCGGATTTGGACAGAATAATTTTCTATCATTGGTCTCCGATTAATATTTCTGTTCACGCGACTGACCCTGCCGTGCGGATCAGTATGTTGAAAAACCCCAAAGCCGCGGGCGTATTAAAAAGAATAAAACGACTTGCGGACGCCGGTGTAAGTATGAATTTTCAAGCTGTGTTGTGCAAGGGCATTAATGACGGAGAAGTCTTGAAACAAACAATCTTGGAGTTGTCACGTTTTATACCGTATGGTTTAAGCCTGTCTGTCGTTCCCGCCGGGTTGACCAGGTATCGGGATAAACTGCCTAAACTTACGCTGTTTCTTCCGTACGACGCGAGGAAAATACTGGACATTATCGAGGGCTTTCAAAAAATCTTTTTAAAACGATATAACAGGCGTTTTGTGTTTGCCGCGGACGAATTTTATCTGTTGGCCGGTAAAAAAAATCCTTCTTATTTGGAGTATGAAGAATTTTATCAATTGGAGAACGGCGTCGGAATGCTTGCTATGTTCGATTATGAGTTTGAGACTTTTTTGCAAACCGTAAATATAAGTGAAAAATCTGATAGAATTAACCGTGACTGTTCGGTCGTTACAGGAGTTGCGGCGGGTGATTTTATAAAGGACAAGTGCGACAAAATTTCTTCGATGTTTAACGTCTCTATGCAAACTTATGTAGTTAGTAATGAGTTTTTTGGGGAAAACATAACTGTGTCGGGTTTATTGACAGGTCAAGATATAATTCGCCAGCTAAAAGGAAAAAACTTGGGAGACAAACTTTTAATACCCTCCAATGCCCTGCGAGATAATCAATTTTTGGATAACGTCAGTATTAATGACGTTACGGACGCACTGGGTGTAGAGGTTGTTGAAAGTAAACAGTTGGCTGCTCATCTTTGTAAAACTGTCCGGGGATTAAGGTGAATTTGTGATGGATATTATTCAGAGTATTTCAAAAATCGGTATTGTGCCGGTTATAAAAATCAATGATCCGGCGGCGGCTGTGCCTTTGGCCAGAGCTTTGCTGGACGGGGGTATCCGCGCGATAGAAATTACATTTCGCACGGCGGCGGCTAAGGAAGCCATCGAAAACGTTGTTAAACAAGCGCCGGATATGCTCGTCGGCGCGGGTACCGTAACAACCGAAGAGCAATTGAAGGACGCGGAAGCTGTAGGAGCGAAATTTATAGTGTCTCCGGGTTTGGATTCGGACATTTTATATCTCGCTCAGAAACGGGAACTACCGATTTTGCCCGGCGTTCTCACACCTTCCGAGATTCTTACCGGGCTGAAATTTGGTATAGAAGTATTCAAATTTTTTCCGGCGGAGAATTTTGGCGGCTTGGCGACGGTTAAAGCCTTGGCGGCGCCGTTCGGAAACGTCAAGTTCGTTCCGACAGGCGGCATTAACGAAAAGAATGTCGCTGAATACTGGAAATTTGAAAAAGTTCTTGCCGTCGGCGGAAGTTGGATGGCTTCCGAGAAACTTATCAACGACGGTGATTTCGCGGAGATTACACGCAGAGCTAAAGCTGCCATTGAACTAAAAAAATCCGTGCGAGGTGAAGTCTAATGAAAGTCGTCACATTTGGAGAAATAATGCTAAGGCTTGCTCCGGACGGCTATTATCGTTTCTTGCAGGCGAGATCTTTCGGAGCTACATATGGCGGCGGAGAGGCGAACGCAGCCGTTTCTCTCGCGAATTATGGGTTGGAAGCGGCTTTTGTTACAAAACTGCCTAAGCATGAAATCGGACAGGCGGCAGTCAATTTTTTAAGGCAGTTTGGTGTTGACACAAGCGGGATTGCTCGCGGAGGAAACAGGGTAGGGATTTATTTTTTAGAAAAAGGCGCCAGCCAACGACCTTCAAAGGTTATCTATGACCGCGCCGGTTCGTCAATTGCGACCGCGGCTCCAGAGGATTTTGATTGGGAGGCAATCTTTGAGGGGGTGGATTGGTTTCATTTTACGGGCATAACCCCCGCGTTGGGCGAAAATGTCGCACTGATATGTTTGAAAGCCGTAAAAATTGCCAAAGATAAAAATATAACGGTTTCCTGCGATCTAAACTACAGAAAGAATCTCTGGTCGCGAGACGCGGCGGCTCAGACGATGGGGCAGCTTATGGAATATGTGGATGTATGTATCGCCAACGAAGAGGACGCCGCCGATGTTTTTGATATTCACGCGGCGGACACCGACGTCACAACCGGAAAAGTAAATCATGAAGGTTATATTCAAGTCGCCAAACAATTGACCGAACGATTTGGTTTTAAGCGCGTAGCGATTACCTTGCGTGAATCGCTGTCCGCGAGCGACAATAATTGGGCTGGTATGCTTTATACTGAAGGCAAAGCTTATTTTTCCAAGAAATATCCCGTTCGTATCGTGGATAGAGTGGGCGGCGGAGACAGTTTTGGCGGTGGTTTAATATACGCCAGCCTGCAAAATTTTGAACCTAAACAGGCGATCGAGTTCGCTGTGGCTGCCAGTTGCTTAAAACACAGCGTCGAAGGCGACTTTAATATGGTATCGGTGGATGAAGTGAATAAACTTGCCGGCGGGGACGCCAGTGGGCGGGTTCAAAGATAGTGGCGGGTGATCGGAAGCGACCGCCGCCCATGATAAAAAATCGCGGGTTAAGCAAACCCTAAACAGGAGAAACTATGCTGGATATTAACCTTTTTCGCACAGATCCGGATCTGATACGTGAAAACATTAAAAAGAAATTTCAGGATCGCAAATTGCCATTGGTCGATCAAATTATTGATCTGGACAGAACAGTAAGGGAAGCAAAGTCAGAGTCCGACAAGTTGCGCAATCAGCGCAATGTCGCCAGCAAGAAGATAGGCGCGCTGATTGGATCAGGAAAAAAGGACGAGGCCGAAGCCGTGAAGGCGGAGGTTAAAAATATAGGCGCTAAATTAGAAGATCTAAAACGGCGGGAAGAAACTTCCGGCGAGCGACTGCGCTTGCTGGTCATGCAGATTCCTAATATCATCGCGGATTCTGTGCCTATCGGTAGAGACGACAGCGAAAACGTGGAAGTAGAACGTTTTGGCGATCCATATACGCCTCCTTATGAAGTGCCATATCATTTGGATATTATGGAAAAACTTAGCGGTGTTGACCTGGACAGCGCCAGAGACACGACAGGCAGCGGATTTTATTATCTTGTGGGTGATATTGCGAGGCTTCACTCGGCTATATTGTCTTACGCGCGAGATTATATGATAGATCAAGGGTTTACCTATTATATTCCCCCATACATGATACGCGGCGACGTCGTCGCGGGTGTAATGAGCTTCGACGAGATGGAAAATATGATGTATAAAATAGAGGGCGAGGATCTGTATCTTATTGGCACCAGTGAGCATAGTATGATAGGTAAGTTTATTGGCAAGATAGTTGAGCCAAAGACATTACCCCAGGCGCTAACCAGCTATTCCCCCTGCTTCCGCAAAGAAGTTGGGGCACACGGAATAGAGGAGCGCGGCGTATATAGGATACATCAATTTGAAAAGCAGGAAATGATTGTTGTTTGTCAGCCGCGGGACTCGCCGGAATGGTTTGAGAAGCTGTATCATCACACTGTAAATTTCTTCCGAACCTTGGATATTCCTGTGCGCGCGTTGGAATGCTGTTCCGGAGACTTGGCGGATTTAAAAGTCAAGAGCATTGATGTTGAAGCTTGGTCTCCGCGCCAGCAAAAATATTTTGAGGTGGGCAGTTGTTCTAATTTAGGCGATGCTCAAGCCCGACGTTTAGGAATACGTATTCGCGGTGAAGCCGGAAATTATTTCGCTCATACGCTGAATAATACCGTCGTCGCCCCGCCTCGCATGTTGATAGCGTATTTGGAAAACAATCTGAATGAGGACGGCTCCGTAAGAATCCCTCAACCGCTAAGGATGTATATGGGCGGGAAAGAGGTTATCAAAGTATAAATTCATTGGTCGCAAAAAAAGAGGGCAAAATTCCGTTTTAATACGGAACTTAGCCTTCTTTTCGCGTCAATTTTGATTTACATACTAATGGTTACGGTTTGTGTCGTGGCGTCCCAGCCGACTATCGCGCCTAATTCTTCAGAGACGTACCGAATTGGAACAAACAGCCGATCACTTCTTAAAACAGCCGTGCCCATATTGTTCGGTAATGGCCTGCCTACAGTAACTGTCGTCGATCTGCCGTTCATCGTGATTGTGTCTGTCTGAGTTGGATTATCCCACTCGACATTGGCGCCCAATGCCTCCGCTATAAACCTTATAGGTACCATTGTCCTGCTGCTGCTGGGATCGATATACGGCTCTACGTCAAAATATGCCGTAATATCATTACGGGTGTAGTTTAACTTTCCAATTTGCAACTTTATTACCATTTTATAGCCCGAAGCCGGGGGGGCAGCCGGGGTCGGGGTCGGGGTTGAAGTCGAGTTAACCTTGATTTCATATTTAAATTCTGAAACTCTGCTGGTTTGCAAACCACTCCCCGGAGCTTCGGCAATTGCTTTTATGGTCACACTCTCGTTTACTACTATCGGTTGAGTATACAATGTACTTCTGTCGTTAGGGTCTCTGCCATTGACTGTGTAGTATATTCTGGAGTTGCTTGTGGTGCTGGATAATTTTACAGTCTGCGCGGTTGAATATTGTCCCGAAGGCAGATCAGCTACCGGAGGAGCTACCCGGCCCGCGACCGGTGTTGGAGCCGCCGTTAGAGTCGGAGTCGGCGTTGGAGTCGATGTTGGAGTCGGCGTTGGAGTCGACGTTGATTTAGGCGGCGGGGTGAAAACTATGCTTACCCCGAGTGAGCTTGCACCCATCACGTTAATTGTCGGCAGCGCAATTATAGCTGTCAAAATCAACGGAAATATTAAATGTTTAAAAGACTTGCTCATAATAATCTCTCCCCTAAATTTTTATTTTCTGACGTGATTTTCTGTTTATATCCGCGAGTATAAATCTTATGTAGGCGTGATGAGTCCATTTGAAACAAGCAAAAGCTCCTTTGCTAATCCCCCCTTCCTTTTCCATTATATACCGATGCAAACGGATTACAATGTCAAAAGCATAACAAAAGAGCTGCCATGCCGACAGCTCTCATTACAATTATATGACGTTATTTGTCAGTCGAATTCGTCGTCAGTACCTTAAATACGATCTTGCCGTCGTCCAATGACGCGTGAACCTCGTCGCCGTTTTCAAATTTTTGCTCCAAAATAGTTTCGGCAAGTTCATCCTCAATCATCGTTTGGATTGCGCGCCTTAAAGGACGGGCGCCGTAGGTGGTGTCGAACCCAGCTTCGGATATATGGAACACTACTTCGTCACTGGCGACAAGGGTGATATTCATATTGTCTTTCACACGCTTTATAGTCTCGTTCAGCAGCAAGCGGGTTATTTGCTTTACCTCATCTTTATCCAATGGGTGAAACACAATAATATCGTCTAATCTGTTTAAAAATTCCGGTCTGAAAATTTGCTTTACCTCTTCCATGACCATCTTTTTCATATGCTCATAATCACGATCCGAATCCTCAGAGGAAACAAATCCCAGCTTTTTCGGCTCTATAATGCTGCGGGCGCCGGCATTGGAAGTCATGATAATTACTGTATTTTTAAAACTAACCCTTCTGCCCTGAGCATCGGTAATGTGTCCGTCGTCCAACACTTGCAGCAAAATATTAAACACGTCGGGGTGAGCTTTTTCTATCTCGTCAAATAGAATGACAGAGTAAGGCCTGCTGCGAACTTTTTTACTCAGTTGACCTCCTTCATCATAACCGATATATCCGGGAGGAGAGCCAATCAGCTTTGAAACACTGTGCTTTTCCATGTATTCTGACATATCTATACGAATAGAGGCGTTTTCGTCGCCGAATAAAATCTCTGCCAACGCGCGTGATAATTCCGTCTTGCCCACCCCGGTCGGACCTAAAAACAGAAAAGAACCGATAGGGCGTTTAGGATTTTTTAGCCCCACGCGTCCGCGCCTTATAGCTTTCGCAACTGTCTTAACAGCTTCGTTCTGTCCGATAATCCGCTTATGCAGATTGTCTTCCAGATTCATCAGGCGCTGTCCTTCCTCCTTGTGTAATTTACGCACGGGAATACCCGACCACATAGAAACAACATCCGCGATTTCATCTTCGCCTACATTGTGTTTATGATTTGAACTGTTTAATTTCCAGTCTTTTTTCGCGGCTTCCAACTGCTTTTTAATATCATTTTGTTTATCCTTTATCAAGCGCGCTTTTTCAAATTCCTCTGTCTTAACCGCGGATTCTTTTTCTTTATCCAGTTCGGATAATTGATCTTCCAGCACTTTAACGGCAGGCGGGGCGGTATATGTCTGCAGTTTTATCTTCGACGAGGCTTCGTCTATCAGGTCGATAGCTTTATCCGGCAGGAATCGATCCGGTATATAGCGAACCGACAATTTTACAGCGGCTTCGATGGCGTCGTCCGAGATAGAAACGCCATGATGCGCTTCATATTTATCCCTCAGCCCACGCAACATCTCTACAGCTTCCTCTTCCGAGGGTTCGTCTACGTTCACCGGCTGGAATCGCCGTTCCAAAGCCGCGTCTTTTTCTATATATTTCCTATATTCGTCGAGTGTCGTTGCGCCAATCATTTGCAATTCGCCTCTAGCCAACGACGGTTTAAGAATATTCGACGCGTCCAGTGCGCCTTCCGCTCCGCCCGCTCCGATTATAGTATGCAATTCATCAATAAAGAGAATTACATTCATGGCGCTTTTAACTTCTTGAATTGCTTTTTTAATACGCTCTTCAAACTCTCCACGATATTTGCTGCCCGCGACCATAGCCGAGAGATCCAACGCCACAACGCGTCGGTCTCTCAACATTTCGGGCACATTACCATCGATAATTTTCTGCGCAAGCCCCTCAACAATGGCGGTTTTACCCACGCCGGGGTCGCCTACAAGGCAGGGATTGTTTTTGGTTCGCCGGCTGAGTATTTGAATAATCCTTTGAATCTCTTCTTCTCTGCCTACTATGGGATCAAATTTATTATCACTGGCAAGTTGCGTTAAGTCTCGGCTGTATTTATCCAGTGTCGGAGTGTTCGTGCTTCTGTTTGATCTGCGGTGAGCCTTAGGACCCATTGGGGCAAGAGAAGGAGATTGTTTCTCATTTTGCCCAAGCATATTCATTATATCTTCGTAAACCCGCTGAATATTGACATTAAGCGAATTTAGAATTTTAACGGCGACTGTTTCCCCATCGTGAAGAATTGCCAGCAGTAAATGCTCTGTTCCAATATATCCATCGCCCATTCTTGTCGCCTCATCCGAGCTTTTCTCCAAAATTCGTTTTGTACGTGGAGTGTATCCTTCAAAGGACATAGTTCCGCTTTTGACGGGCGCGATAATCTCGTTCTCGATCTTTTCCAATATGTCGTCACTCGAAACATGCTGAATGGAGAGCGCTCGTGAGGCTACGCCGTTTACCGACATTAACCCCAATAGTAAATGCTCTGTACCCAAGTAGTTATGCCCCAGTTCGTTTGCGACCGATTGTGCGTTTTCTATAGCCAACTGCGCGTTTGCGGTAAATCTACCTTTCATAAAATATGTATCCCTCCTAGATTTTTTACCGACTCTTTCAATGAATAAAAATTTCTCTTAAATATGAAGCTCGAAACACATCGCGGCCGTTTTCATCCAATTCGCGTCCGGCAAGCGCCTGTAACCCTCCCGGTTGAATGTTCATCATTATCTGATACATAGTAAGCTCAGGTCTGGGCAACGTAATAACACCTGTCATATAGCCCAGCCGAACCGCGGATAGTAATTCCATCGCTTCCTTGCCTGTAAGTTTGCGGCTGTAAGCCAGCACTCCGTAGGCTCTATAAAATTCGTCCTCCAGCTCTACTCCCTGCTCGGACAGCGCTTTTTCCCTTAAAAAAGTTTCGTTCTCTATCACCTGACCGGTTATCCTTTTTAATGTATCGATAATCTCGGTCTCCGATTTACCCAGAGTCACCTGGTTGGAAATTTGGAAAATATGACCCATTGGCTCTGTGCCCTCGCCGTAGATTCCGCGAAGTGTCATGCCAAATTTGCTTACAGCCGCCAACAGATTTCTAAGTTGACCGGTTTTTTCCAGCATAGGTAAATGAACCATAAAAGACGCGCGTAAACCGGTACCGATATTGGTCGGGCAGGATGTTAAATATCCATAATCCTTATCAAAGGCGTATTGAACGCGTTCTTCCAACAAGTCGTCAACTTTATTGGCAGTATCCCAAGCGCCGTCAATATTATCCCCGGCGTTTATTGTTTGAATGCGGATATGATCTTCTTCATTCACCATAACGCATACCTGCTCGTTTTTTTCCAGCAACAAAGCCTTTGGGCGGTTTACATGATAAAACTCGGGACTTATAACATGCCGCTCCAACAATTGACGCTTTTCAACATCGCTCTTTTGCCCGAATTGAACATGAGGAAAATGATGGCTAAGAGCTTCGGAAATTTCC
>JAISRJ010000074.1 GCA_031273705.1 Clostridiales bacterium | reverse complement strand
ACGTTCAAACTGTGAGTTATCATTTTAAGGGGATTCCCCTCGTTGCCCGCGTAGAATGAATAGAGCAGCTCGCCTGTTTCGCTTATTAGCGCCACTTTTGTGGTGGTGGAACCGGCGTCTATCCCAATATACGCGCCCCCTTCGTAACGCGACAGCTCTCGTTGCGCCGCCTTGCGTGAACCGTGCCTAGCCGCGAACGCGTCATATTCCTCCTCATTAGCGAATAGCGGGGATAAACGGTTAATTTCTATGGATAGCTGTTTTTCGGATTGCAGATTACTGATTAAAGAAGTAAGAGAAATAATTTTTTCGCCGTCCGCCGATAAAGAGCCGCCGAGAGCGGCAAATAAATGGGAATTTTCGGGAGCGATAATATTTTCATTGGTTAGGTTGAGAGTTTCCGCGAATCTCTTTCGTAATTCCGGTAAGAATGTGAGTGGTCCGCCCAGAAAAGCGACGTTTCCACGAATAGGTTTTCCGCAGGCAAGTCCGGATATAGTTTGATTAACAATTGCTTGAAAGATAGAAACAGCCAGATCAGGCTTGGCGGCTCCTTCGTTTATTAGAGGTTGAATGTCGCTTTTGGCGAACACGCCGCATCGAGCGGCAATCGGATATATGACTTTATAATCTTCCGCTAGTTTGTTTAGTCCTTCGGCGTCAGTTTGCAGCAGAGCGGACATTTGATCGATGAAAGACCCTGTGCCGCCCGCGCAGATACCGTTCATTCGTTGTTCCATACCGCCTGTGATGTATATGATTTTTGCGTCCTCACCGCCTATTTCAATAGCGCAATCGGCCGACGGCGCGTATGTCTCGATAGCTTTAGACACGGCGATTACTTCTTGAATAAAATCGAAGCCGACCCACCCCGCCAGGGATAACCCCCCGGAGCCTGTTATCATGGCCGCGAAATTAATGTCTCCCAATTGTTGATATAATTCATTCGCCATTTCCAGTAAAGTTTCCTGAATATTTGAAAGATGTCTTTGGTATTTTCTATATTTTATGTTATTGAAAGAATCCAAAGCAACTAATTTTATAGTGGTAGAACCTATATCAATCCCCAGCTTATAGTCCAATAGCCTGCCCCCCAAGTGAATTCTGATTGGTAAACCGAATCACTTATATATCGGTTGATTGCCATAACGATTATAGCCCAAAAGCACAGTCAAATCAAGGAAGAAAAAAATGGAGTGTAAGAAAAAAATGGCGCGGAGCAAAGGCGAATCCTTTCCCAAATTGTTAGTCTTTGGTATAATAAGGCAGGGAAACCAAGGAAATTCGGCAAACCACTTATATACCCGCAAGCGAAATCATTTGCCAAACGCTATAAACACAAAGGAGGCTTGCTTTTTGGATAAATATCGTGAAGATCTTAGGTTAGAACGATCTTCTATAAACGTGAGCCGCGACCCTGCGCCTTGCCTATTTCCTCCGCATTGGCATTCGGAGGTAGAAATTGTCGCGCCGATGCAAAACAATTACATCATGGAAATAAACTCTGTCCCATTTGAACTGAACAAAGACGATTTTGTAATCGTGTTTCCGTGTGAAATTCATTCAATTAAGTCCAGCGAAATGAAAAAATCTTTGGTATTTCAGTTCTCGTTGTCGCCTTTGACCTTTATTTATGAATTCCGCGCTAATTTCCCGCTGATTGCCTCGTTTCACGCGTATAAAAGTAATATTTATTCGGATGCCGTGCCGCGTTTGCTGCGATTATTAAAGGAAGTAGATCAAATACATACATCGGATATTATATTGAAAGAAGCGCATATGTGGTCGTTGCTACTTACGTTCTTTGGAGAGCTAGGTAAACTATGTCTTGAGACTACTCGCGCGCCGACCGGTAAAGACCGCAAAGCCACCCTATACGCCGAAAGAATGCATGATGTTTGCTCCTATATATTGGAAAACTATTCGCAACCAATCTCTTTAGATTTTATTTCCGATTTTGCGGGGTTCAGCAAGTTCTATTTTTCTCGCATGTTTAAAAAATATATTGGGGTTTCTTTCAGCGAATTTCTTATTAGTGTCCGACTAAGAAATACGGAGCTGCTTTTGGCCGAAAACAATGTAAGTATATCGGAAGCCGCTATGGCTTCAGGTTTCGGAAGCCTCAGCGAGTTTAATAAAGTTTTTAAGCAATACAAAGGCTGCTCGCCCAGCGATTTTAGAAAAATGAATTCGCGATTGGAGTAAAAACTAAAAATAGCAATAAACAATTAAAAACTAAGCAATAAACGACTAGCAAAAACGTATGCCATATATTATTATTAGTTTGTTATGTTTGGGGAGTATTCACAGATACATGGCAAGAGTTAAAGAATATGGTCGGCGTTGTCACAGAAAGGATTGATATAATGAGCGGAGTAGTTGGCAGTAATTTGGTAACGCAGGTTGGTTTTATAGTAAAAGACATTGAAGAGACCAAAAAGAAATGGGCGGAGTTCTTAGGGTTGGAGGTCCCCCCGACAGTTGGGTGCGGAGAGTATTCCGTTACAAAAACTGAATTTATGGGTAAGCCGGCGCCATATGCCGAAGCAAAACTCGCGTTTTTTACAGTCGGACCAAGTCTTCAAATCGAGCTTATAGAACCCAACGAAGTTTCGTCAATTTGGAGAGACTTTTTGGACAGCCACGGCGAAGGTGTCCATCATTTGGCGTTTAGTGTGGATGGAATGCAAAACGCGATAAAATCCGCCGAGACATTCGGGCTGACTCTGGAACAAAAAGGCAATTATGGCGACGGAAGCGGCAGATATTCCTATCTTAACGGTATTGAACCGCTTAAAGTCTTTATAGAGCTGCTGGAGAGCGACAGAAAATGAGACTGGGCGTTGCTTCATCTCTTGCGCATAGCAGCCCCGAAGAATGGGGCGAAAAAATGCGGTCTCTCGGCTGTGGCGCGGTTGTGTTTCCCGTAGACTATACAGCTGCGGACGACATTATACATAGGTACGAAAACGCGGCTGAACAAAACGACTTGATTATAGCAGAAGTAGGCGTATGGCGGAATCCGATTGCTCCGGATGTAAAAGTTCGTTTGAATTCGTTGGAATTTTGCAAAGGGCAGCTTGCTTTGGCGGACGCTATCGGCGCGAACTGTTGCGTTAATATTGCGGGAAGTGTCGGAGATATTTGGGACGGCGCTTATAAAGAAAACTTTAGCGGTGATACATGGAAAAAAACCGTTGAGAGTATTCAGGAGATAATTGATCATGTTAACCCCAGTTGTACTTATTATACAATTGAGCCAATGCCCTGGATGTTCCCTTCTGACCCCGACGAATATTTGCGTCTTTTAAAGGATGTGGACAGAGAACACTTCGCGGTGCATATGGATTTGTGCAACTGGATAACTTCTCCTAGAAAATATTTCTTTAGCGGAGAATTTGCGGAGGAATGTTTTGCCGCGATTGGAAAATATGTAAAAAGCTGCCACCTTAAAGATGTCGCGCTGGGTGGGGAATTTACGTTCAGACTAAACGAAACATATTGCGGAGGCGGAAGTATCGACTTGGAGAAGTATGTTCTGGAGGCTTTGAAAATTAATCCCGACATGCCTATAATAATCGAACATCTGCACGGCGACGACGAGTATTTAGAAAGCCTGGAATATGTTAAGAGGCGATTTGCGCGGCTAGTAAAAAATTAAGGAGGGTATTAAAATGAAAAAATGGCTATGCAGAACATTATCTGCTTTAGTCGTCGTGATGATGGCTGTTTCCGCCGCTTGTTCCGGGGGTAACGGTGGGGCGGCGGCGACAACAACCGTGCCTGATTCGGGAACAGCGGCGGACGGATCAGCGGAACAACCGGCCGACGACGGACCTTTAACGCCTTACGCGGAACCAATAACTATCGGTTGGGGTGTTCAAACATCGCAGGTTCAGCAATTCTTCGATGGCGACACATACGAAAACAACCGCTGGTCAAGGCTTATAAAGGAAAAACTGAATATTGATCTTGAAGTTGCTTTTTCCGCTGATATAACGACGGACGCTTATCGCGACAAATTAAACGCGCTTCTGGCGGCCGGGGACTTACCGGATGTATTCCGCTGGGCGGACAGAAACTTTATGACCCAAGCTTATAACGCGGGTTATTTGATGGATATAACTGATGTTTTCGCTAACTACGCTTCGGATGATGTAAAAGCTTACCAAACGTCCTTTCCGGATAGCTTTGAAGGGGCTTCTTACGATGGAAGACTGTATGGATTTCCTTACATGAACGATAACTTCCATCAGGCACCATATCTGTGGATTCGCGACGACTGGCTGGCTAATTTGAACGCCGAAGTACCAAAGACTCTCGACGACATGGTCGCCCTGGCGAAACGGTTTACATTTGATGATCCGGATGGCAACGGCGCGAATGATACGTTTGGTCTTGCGCTGGATAAACATATTATAATAAATAACTTTGGTACGGCGCAGGGTATATTATCCGCCTATGGCGAGCCTTCATACGCCGCGGGTATGACATATTTCTACCGCGATGATACCGGCAAAATTACTTCTCCCTATATTAAAGAAGGTATGAAAAAGACACTTTCATTGCTGCATGACCTTTACGCGGAGGGTGTTATAGACCCCGAATTTATTACAAAAGACACGGCCACCATGGAACCCGACGTTACAAATGGTAAATATGGTATGATGTACCATATGAACTGGGGTACCTGGCATCCATATAATTTCAGTTTCCAGCAATCCGACGTTATCACTCGCCCGTACGCTATCCCTACGGACGAAGCGAATCCATATAAGATTGGCGTTCAGAGTTCCAAGACAGGCGATGTGTTTATGATTAACGCGGCGACGGAACATCCTGAAGCTATTATTAAAATCTTGAATCTTTATGAAGAAGTTTGCGTTCAGGTTCCGAACGAAGAAGATTATTTGACCTATTGGGATAACGAGCAGTATCGCCTAAGCCCAATCTATGTTGGTATACCGACCGAGCTGCATACTCAAGAACTGCTTGACGCCTTTGATAAGGGTTCGCCCGACGACTTGGCGGGCAGTGTAAAGCCTTTGTACTCACAAATTTCTGGATTCGCTGACAAAAGCGATGTAACGACTACCGGTTATGGCGCGTGGGGACAAATGTTCTCTGATGGCGCGGATGGCGGCGGATCGTGCGTTATAGCTCTGCGTAAATACCGTCCGGACGGGGCCTATGTAGATAATATTATGTCCGTAGACCAGCCTGAAATTTTCATGCAAAACTCATCGGTATGGGAAAGCATGATGGAGACCGCGTTTACAGATATTATCCGCGGCGACAGACCGGTGGATTATTTTGACGTGTTTGTTTCGGATTGGCTTAACGCGGGCGGACAGCAATGCCTTGACGAGCTGGAAACGTTGTACCCGTAAATTACAATCAAGCGGGCGGTCGGACTCGACCGACCGCTCGTGAAATAGGGATGGTGATATTATGGGTGTCTCGAAGTTTATGTCGCGAGAAGCCAAGCGGAATAAAACGCTGAGAGAAATTCCTCTTTACATAATGCTGATACCGGGAATTATTTTTGTTCTTATCTATAGCTACGGCTCTATGGTTGGGGCTGTGGTCGCGTTTCAAAAGTTTGTACCTACAAAAGGCTTGTTCGGTTCAGAATGGATAGGGTTCGACAACTTCAAAAATTTATTTTCCATGCCCAACATGGGTGAAGTTATAAGAAATACGATTGTTATTTCACTCGGAAAGATGTTCGGCGGTATAATAGTGCCCGTTGTATTTGCTCTGCTGCTGAATGAAATTAAAAATATCGGTGTGAAAAGAGCGTATCAGACTATTGTTTATATTCCTAATTTTTTATCATGGGTAATATTAGCGGGTTTGTTTGTAGATATTCTCTCGCCGTCCACGGGTATGGTTAATCAATTTTTGGAATTATTCGGAGTCGGGCCGGTTTTCTTTTTGGGAGATAAAACGGCTTACCCGATTACAATGATCGTAACGGAAATATGGAAGGGTTTTGGATTCGGTTCGGTCATATACTTGGCGGCGTTAACCGGCATCGATCCGGCGCTTTATGAATCGGCGGAAATAGACGGGGCGGGCAGATGGAAGCAGACTGTGCATATAACTTTGCCCGGAATAATGACGACTGTAGTGCTAATGACGGTTTTGAGCATGGCTAATGTACTTAACGGCGGATTCGATCAAATTTACAACACATACAGTCCGGCAGTCTATACCACAGGCGACATACTCGATACATTTGTGTATCGGTTGGGTATTCAAAACGCCCAATTCGCTCTCTCGACGGCGGCGGGATTATTTAAATCGGTTGTTTCGTTCGTGTTTATCGTCGTCAGTTATTACCTGGCTGATAAAATAGCCGGGTACAGGATTTATTAAGGAGACGCGAAAAATGAGACCGAGGAAAATACAAACATCTGTTGGAAGAAAGTTATTTATCGCGCTTAACTTTGCGTTCCTCACGTTTACGGCTTTATTGTGCCTGCTTCCGTTTGTGAATCTGCTCGCGATTTCGTTTTCAAACAAGATGCCGGTAGTAGCCCGCGAAGTCACATTTTATCCTATTGGCTTTAATGTCGCGGCTTATCAGTTTATTTTGGAAAGCAACGCCTTTATAACCGCGCTGATCGTTTCGGCTAAAAGGACGTTTCTGGGCGTCGCCGTCAATTTAGCGCTAATAATATTTACGGCTTATCCTTTGTCTAAAGCGGACGGGGAATTTCGAGCGCGCAAATATTTTTCATGGTTTTTTGTGGTGACCATTTTGTTTCAGGCTGGCATGATTCCCATGTACCTGATTGTCATGTATACAGGGCTTATGAACTCTATTTGGTCATTGATTTTGCCGGGGGCGCTGCCCGTTTTCAGTATGCTTGTTGTTATGAACTATATGAGAAGCCTGCCGCAAGAGTTGTTAGAAGCGTCGTTTATTGACGGAGCCGGGCATTTTAAAACACTTTTCTATATTGTGCTACCGGTCTCTACCCCGACTATCGCGACGGTCGCGTTATTTTCACTCGTCAATCACTGGAATAGTTGGTTCGACGGTATGATTTATATGAATACGGTTGATAAATATCCTCTGCAAAGCTATTTAAGGACAGTAGTAATTAATCCCGAAGCGTTTTTTAGAAACGCCACAAACGTCAGTGAAGCGTTGTCTCGTTATTTGGGCATGGTAAACGCTCGAACGACAAACGCCGCGCAGTTGTTCCTGGGGATGATCCCCATATTGGCCATTTATCCGTTTTTGCAGAAATACTTTACTACGGGTTTAGTAATGGGCAGCGTAAAAGGTTGATAAGGAGTTTTGTACTTGGAAAAGACCATACTGTTTGCATGTGCAATTCGCCTCAAACATGTCAAGGCGCTATGGATTCCAGCATATTTACGCGGGTTGCGTGGCGACCGCCTTGGAATTCGGCAGCCAACCAGGTGTCCACGATTAGCTTCGCAAGCTCTACCCCTATTACCCTAGAACCAAAACACAGAACATTAGCGTTGTTATGCTCGCGGGCGAGTTTCGCGCTGTATGGCTCTGAACAGACTATTGCCCGAACGCCATGTACTTTGTTGGCCGCGAGCATCATACCAATACCTGTTCCGCATATGAGAATCGCTTGGTCAAATTCACCAGAAGCTATCAGTCGCGCGGCCTGTTCCGCAAATATGGGATAATCGACACTTTCGGATAAGCTGGGACCGTAATCGACGCAATCGTGTCCCCTGCTTTGTATATGCTTCAATATCGCTTTTTTCATTTCTACCGACACATGGTCGTTGGATATAACTATTTTCATAATAAAGCTCCTTGGCTGACAATGTTATGGTTATGGTTATATTTTATTTATTTCCACTCATAAAAGCAAGAGCAAAAAAAGCGTCTGCACATAACTGTAATTAGGTTAAATAATCAATTAAAATATATAAATAATCTTAAATATTTTAATAAATTATATTGTTTATAATAAAAATCGTTTACGCGACATTTACAATAAATGGACATAACCCTATGCCCG
>JAISRJ010000134.1 GCA_031273705.1 Clostridiales bacterium | reverse complement strand
TCGTGATATAAGTATTTGTAAACAGCATGGGACCCAGAACAGGGATACTGCCCAGCACCGGCACCGAATCGATTCTAAACTGATTAGTAAAAGGCAGTTGCTGAACGGTGAATATCATTCTGGCGACATATATAGCAAAAGCGGGCGCGAACATATTAATGGCGGTGCCGCTTATAACCTGATCGGCCTTCATATTTACCGAGGCGTAAGCGTGTGTAAGCGAAACGACGACCCCCGAAACCACAGAAATTAAAATCGCGAGAATCAAGAGTAATTGCCCGGGCATATTTATCCCGGAGGACTGCGCGATATTAATAAATAGTATCCCCGAAAAAGCTCCTAAAACCATTATACCTTCCAAAGCGACGTTGATAACCCCGCCTCGCTCGGAGAACATTCCGCCCAATGCGACTATAAGCAGCGGTATAGAAAAGTACATTGTCTGTTGGATCAGAAAGTAGAGAGCGTTCACGGCTTAAGCGCCCCCTTTCGGAAAACTTCCGTTTTGGAAAACTTCCGTTTCGGAAAACTTCCGTTTCGGAACGATCCGACGCCGATTTGTTAATTGTGTAAATAAACCTTTTAGAATCAAAGCAAACGCGCTGAAATAAATAATTATAGCGACAATAATTTCTATGACCTGCGGAGCGAAGTTAAATAGCTGCATGTTTGTGCCACCGACTTTTAAATAACCGATAAACAAACTGGAGAAAATTACGGCGATGGGGTTATTCAAAGCTAACAGAGCCACCGGAATACCATCAAACCCATAGGAAGTAAGCACATCCACAACATCAATTCCGTTGCCGGAACCCGCCAGATATAAAAGCCCGCCGCCCAGACCCGAAGCCGCGCCCGCGATTAGCATAGAAAGCATTATGCTGCGACGTTCATCCACACCGGCGTAACATGCCGCCTCTCTGTTAAAGCCACAAGCCTTTAGTTCAAACCCGAATTTGGTCTTTTCCAAAACTATGTACACAATCACACTCATTAAAAGCGCGATAAAAATTCCGCCGTTAGCGCTGGAAACAATCGCGCCGTCTTTAAATAGAATATCTAATCCCAGTTTCGGAAGAACCGCGGAAGCCGCGACCCTTTTAGTCTGGTTTGTAAGAGTATTAACCGTCTGCGTTTCTACTATTAAAAAATTTACCAGGTACACACTTATATAGTTCATCATAATGCATGAAATAACTTCATTTACATTTCTGTAAGCTTTTAGGAAGCCCGGCGCGCTACCCCAAATAGCTCCGGCGGCAGTGGCGGCAAGCAGCGCGACTATCCAGTGCAGCGCACCCGGCAAAAACGTGCCGTGAACCCCTACGAAAATAGCGGCGAAAGCCCCCGCCGTAAACTGTCCGCTCGCCCCAATATTAAATAAACCCGTTCGGTTGGCGAAGGCGACAGACAGCCCCGTCATCATAATGGGGGTAGCTAAATATAAGGTTTGCCCTATGCCGACTCTATTGGCAAGCCCGCCTGTTAAAATGGCTCCGAATCCGCCCAGCGCGTTAGCGGGGGAACTGAACAGTAACACCACAAGCCCGGCAAGTAATCCGATTACGATCGCGGTTATCGAAGATAAAATATTGGAGGTGTTATCTACATTTAAAAGCCGCTTCAACTTTTTATCCAATCAGAACCTCCCTCTTAGAGCCGGCCATGTACAACCCAAGCTCTTGCGAAGTAGTTTCCTCGGGCTTAACGTCAGCCACAATCTGCCCTTCATAAATAACCAAAATCCGATCGCTCACACTAAGAACCTCGTCCAGTTCGAGTGAAATAAGCAATACCGCCCTGCCCTTACCCCTCTCCGCCACAAGTTGGGAATGAATATACTCTATTGCCCCGACATCCAAACCTCTGGTCGGCTGAACAGCTACCAACAATTGCGGCTCACGATCTATCTCACGCGCGATAATAGTCTTTTGCTGATTGCCGCCGGACATACTGCGAACGAGAGTTTTGTTTCCCTGTCCGCTTCTCACGTCAAACCGCTCGATTAATGTGTCCGCGTATTTATATATTTCATGGTATTTCAAAAAACCGCCGGATTGAAATTGCGGTTTATAATATTTTTGCAAAACCATATTGTAAGCCAGGTTGTAATCTAAAATTAATCCATGTCTGTGGCGATCCTCCGGAATATGAGCCATTCCAACAGAGTCTCTGCCTCTTACTGTTTCGTGGGTAACATCCTTACCATTTACAATAACCGTCCCGGCATCCGGCTGAATCAATCCGGTCAAAGCATAGACCAGTTCACTCTGACCATTGCCGTCTATACCGGCGACACAGACTATTTCACCCTCGCGAACCACAAAACTCACATTATCCACAACGTTTTTACCAGTCGCCTTATTCTTTACATACAGATTTTTTACATCTAAAATTACACCGCCAACCGCGGACTCGGGCTTATCGACAGTTAAAGCCACCTTCCGCCCTACCATCATTTCGGATAATTCTTCCTTGGATGTTTCGGCGACGTCCACCGTACCTATATATTTACCTTTGCGTAAAACAGTACACCTGCCGGCGGCGGCTTTTATTTCATTCAGTTTATGAGTAATAAATAAAATCGACTTACCTTCGGCTGCCAGACCCAACATAATATTCATTAGATCTTTTATTTCTTGAGGGGTTAAGACGGCGGTCGGCTCGTCAAAAATCAAGATTTCATTATCTCGAAAGAGCATTTTCAGTATCTCAACTCGCTGCTGCGTTCCGACAGTAACATTGGAGATAAGAGCGTCGGGATCCACGTCCAACCCATATTGTTTAGATAATTGTAAAGTTCGTTTTCGGGCGTCGTCCATTTTTAATAGACCATTCTTAGTAGTCTCCACACCCAGGATAATATTTTCCAGAACCGTAAAATTATGTACCAATTTAAAATGCTGATGAACCATTCCAATACCTAGTCGAGTGGCTTCGCTGGGACCGCTGATATGAATTTCCGTTCCGTTCTTCTTTATTACGCCCTCTTCTGGACTGTACATTCCAAACAGGACGCTCATAAGCGTAGATTTTCCCGCGCCATTCTCGCCCAACAGCGCGTGTATCTCGCCTCTCTTCAACCTTAACGTCACATTGTCGTTGGCGATTATTCCGGGAAACTTTTTCGTTATCCCAATCATTTCAATAATATAATCGTCCATACAAACCCCTTGCCAAATAAAATTCAAAAGGGGGAAGAACGCTCCCCCTTCGCGACGTCAGATACAAAATCAAAATTAACTTATAGCGGTTGCAAAGATAATCAGTATAATTATTTAACTTCGGTGATAGCGACAATAGTCACGGGTAAATCGGTTACGGGCAGATCGACATTGGCTTCTAAAGTAATGGATTCACTCGCCAACAACGCAAAAATCGCTTCGTAATCCGCTTCGGAAAACTTTTCAAACCTGGAAGTCTCAAGAGGCAAGTTGACCCCCGCGTTATTAGCGGCGAATACTAAATTTTCTCCGCCCGGGAATTTATTGTTATAGTAATTATCTATGCAATCATAAACAGACGCGCTTAAACCTTTCATTGCGGATGTGATAACCGTATCCGACTCGCCGGATTGATCAACATCCACGCCGATAACCTTTGCGCCGGCCTGATCGGCGGCGGACATAACTGAGTTGCCGACAGCGCCCCCGCAGGCGAAAATAACTTCCACCCCATCGTTATACCACGAGGCCGCTGTGGCCTGCGCTTCGGGAGTGGCCGCAAAAGCGCCTGTGTAATGATATTTCATTGGTATGGAAGCAATGCCCAACTCATCAGCGGCATATTCCGCACCCTGTACAAAGCCGAATCCAAAACGCACGACCGCCGGAACGGCCATACCACCCATAAAGCCCAGATTAGTGTAGCCGTCTTTAACAGCGGCGTATCCCGCTAAAAAGCCCGCCTGTTCCTCCGCGTAAGTGACGCCGACCGTGTTAGCGGCAGTTTCGTATACGGAATAATCCTCGTTATGCGGCGAACCATCCAATAGAATAAAATTTACATCCGGATAACGCTCCTGCGCTAAGAAAACAGGTACCTCAAATAAATAACCCGGCGTAACAATAATTTTCGCTCCGCCTTTTACAGCTAAATCGATCGCGCCTAAATAAGCGTCGTCACTTTGTTCGGAAGGCTGATAATACTTGTGAGTAACGCCATTTTCCTCGGCGTAAGCCACCAAACCTTCCCAAGCGCCCTGGTTAAATGACTTGTCGTCGATTGTGCCCAAATCTGTTACAAGGGCAAGTTCGTATGTATCGGACACGGGTGCCACCGTCGAACCTTCAGCCTGTGTCGCGGGTGCCGCCGCCGAACCTTCAGCCTGTGCCGCCGGCGTCTCACCGGACGAAGGTTGCGAGGCACCGCTGCATCCCGCCAGCGTCATTACCGCGGTCAGCGCCATAGCAATAAATCTTTTCATAATAATTCCTCCAATTTAGTAATTA
>JAISRJ010000311.1 GCA_031273705.1 Clostridiales bacterium | reverse complement strand
GGATGTGGCGATTGCAATCCAAAAAGGGCTTTTAAAGTCACAGGAGTGGGCGAAAGAAGATCCGGACAGGTACTTTAGAATGACCTCTGAGCAATCAGGCAATCCGCTGGAAGTTGTTTTGGAAACAGCTAATTATGATATTGACGACTCGCACCCTATGAATCTGGATGATAGATATATAAATTCCCTTAAAAATATTTTAAAATTTTTACAAGATTACGATTTAACTTCCGGCGAGGTTGACTTTGACTCTTGGGTAGATGATTCTGTAATAGAGCAGGCTAAAGGGGAATATTCTATTGAGAAAAAAGCGGAGTAAGAATAATAGTTTCGGGACCTTATTCACATTAATTCTGCCCGCGCTGATATTTTTGCTTTGGTATTTTATTGCCAAGGCGAAACTTATGCCGGAACTATTGCTTCCGCCCCCGGGAAAAGTAATAGCCAAATTTATTGAAGAACTGGCCAAGGGTCGCTTGCAGGGGGATATTGGAGTAAGTTTGCGGCGTGTGGTTTCCGGATATTTTCTCGCCGCAGCTTTTGGAATAATTATGGGTGTGGTAATGGGTATGTGGCAATTATTTGATAAATTTTTTACGCTTACTTTCACCGCTATTCGGCAAATTCCTATGATGGCCTGGGTTCCGCTGTTAATAATGTGGTTTGGTATAGGAGAAGAGTCGAAAGTTGCCGTTATATTTCTGGCAGCCTATTTTCCCATTCTAATGAACACCCTGAATGGAATAAAACGAACGGATCCAAAACTATTGGAAGTCGGAAGGATGTTTAACATCGGAACCTTAAGGATGTTTTTAAACATTTACCTTCCCTCGGCACTGCCGCATATTTTTGTGGGTTTAAAGCTGGGTTTGAGTATTTCTTGGATGGCGGTTGTGGGTGCGGAAATGATTGCGGCTTCCAGCGGTATAGGTTTTCGGCTGAATGATGCCCGATCATTAATGCAATTCCCTATCGTGTTTTCTGGAATGATTGCTATTGCGTTAGTAGGTGTCTTTATGGACTGGATTCTTACTTTTATCTCGCGTTTGGCGACGCCTTGGGCGGCTTCAAAATGAACGCTAAAAAGCCACATTTAATAGTAAACGAATTGTATAAAACTTTTGAGGTAAATAATAAGCGCGTTACCATTTTAAAAGATATTAATTTTGCTCTTAACAAGGGGCAATTTCTTAGTATTGTCGGCCATTCCGGATGTGGAAAATCCACTTTGCTTAAAATTATCGCCGGTTTGGAGGGATATGAAAAAGGTACGGTTAAGGTCAATGGAAAAAAGGTCGTAAAATCCGGGTTAGATCGCCTTATGGTTTTTCAGGATCACAGATTGTTTCCTTGGATGAAGATAAAAGACAATATAACCATCGGGCTGCGGGGTTACTCCAAGTCACAAAAAGACGATATTGCGTATAAGTATTTGAGGATGGTTAATCTTAAAGGGTTTGAAAATGCCTATCCCGGTCAGCTTTCCGGAGGAATGAGTCAAAGGGCGGCCATAGCCAGAGCTTTGATCAATAGACCGGAGATTTTACTGCTGGACGAACCTTTCGGCGCGTTGGACGCCCTTACTCGTATACAAATGCAAGAAGAAATTATGAATATTTGGCAAACTCAAAAGACCACTATGATTTTAGTAACCCACGATATAGAAGAAGCTATTTATTTGGGTGAAAGAGTCATTGTTATGTCCTCAAGACCGGGTACTATCGGGATGAAACTAAATGTGGACATAGCGAAGGATCGTGCCAGTCAGGAGTTTGCGTATTATAAGAGTCAAATATATGGATACTTTTTTAAACATGAAAAAAAACGGCGGTAATTGGATCGCGACAGCCCCCCGGCGGCAGAATCTCTGGGGGGCGCTCCATGCCTACCGCACTATAAACCACTCGTTAATATTCGCGAAGATGTTAATGGCGGTTGGTCTCTTTTCACCGTAAACCCTTCTGTCGGACAGCATAGCGGATTTTCTGAACACCAGACTCACGCAAGGTAATTCCTCCGCTAAGCGCTTTTGCAGATCGCTCATAGCCTTTTTGTGGCTGTTTTGACCGGCCGCCTGAAAGGCAGCGGCCAATAAGGCATTTGTGCTGTCGTCGCGATACGCGAACATATTATCGCTTAGCGTGTCATAGCCGAACGCGAATGACAAATCCGGCGCTATGGATAGATTAAGTCCGCCGATAAACAAATCGAAATCTTTTTCATCCAACTTTTTTTTATATTCCGCAAAGCGCAGTTGCTCTAACTGCACTGTTACACCTAACTGCGTAAGATTTTTATATAAAATAGCGGCTATCTTAACGCGTTCCGAGTTTTCGGTATTTACCAGCAATCGCAGATTGAGTTTATTGCTGTCGTTATAACCGGCGGAGGCAAGTAAATTCGACGACTTTTCAAGATCAAACTCATACTGGCGAACGTCCGGCTCAAACAGCCATGAATTCGGATTAACCGCCGTATATGTCCTCGTCGCGTGCCCTAAGTATATACTATTCACTATATCGTCAATGTTTAGCGCGTGAGCGACCGCCTCACGCACAGCGCGTTTAGACATAGCGACCGTGTTGAAATTAAAGCCGACAAAATCATAATACCCCGTTGTATATTCGTTGATATTCGTCTCTGGATTGGTTCTGTATTTACCCCAATCGGCAATCTCCGCGGACACAATATCAATCAGTCTTTGATCGAACGCGTACAGCTCCGACTCCTGATCGGGCACAACCACCGCTTCTACCGAAGCGATATACGGCTTCTTTCTATAAGTATTCGGATTAAAATTTAACGCCATAGATTTCGTGTTATCATATTCCAGAAAAACATATAACCCATTGCCCACGGGCTTCATATTCGCATCGCTCGCGGGGTCTGTCTCGCCTTCATAATAATGCTTGGGAATTATCGGAAAACACAACTCGTAAGCCATCCCACTGTATGGCTGTAAAAACTCCAGCTTAATCTTTCGCTCGTCGGTTATAAAATAAGTAGGTGAAATATTGGAGACGTTCTGCTTATATATGGCATTGTCCGGAGCATTTTGTAAAGTATCCAGCGAAAAGACAATATCTTCTGTAGTCATCGGTATCCCGTCACTCCATACCAAGCCTTCGCGCAAATCGATGGTTACGCTTAACCCGTCCGAAGCAAAATTGAAGGATCCGAGATTAGCCTGCGGTTCCAATTGCTGATTAACAGCCATCAACGGCTCGAATAAAAGTTTAAGTACCGAATCAACCGTCGTGTCCTCGTTATACAGAGGATTAAGTGTCGTCGGCTGACGCATCGGTACTTTTAAAGTACCGCCGTAAGTAGGTAAGGTCTCTGTCGGCGCAACCGTTTCGGTTTCTGTAGGCGCCGGCAAAAGAGGTTCCGTTTCCTTGGCAGTGTTTTCAAAACATCCGCTTAGGCACAGCATAAAAGCCGCAGTAAGAAGAAATTTTTTCACAAACAAATTACCCCCCGAACTTTAGAATCACATCATATATGCTTTTGTTAATACGCACACGCTTTACATAGTCACGGGTCTCTTTGAACGGAATGTACGACAGCCGCTGTCCATCGGAATATTTTGGGTCTTTCAGCCATCTGTCCACGTTGCCGCTGCCGGCGTTATATGCCGCTACAGCCAGATCCACATCCTCATATCTTTGCAACAACCATGACAAATATTTACAACCTATCGCTATGTTGATCTTGGGATCAAAAATATCTTCAAAACTATATTCATTTAAATTCATTTTTTCCGCCATCCAGTCCGCTGTACCCTCGGTAACTTGCATTAGACCTCTGGCGCCTTTATTTGACAGCGCTCGTTCCGCGAATTTGCTCTCCGCGTGTATTACGGCGCATACCAAAGACGAATCCATATTATACAGTGCCGAATTCTTTTTTATAATGTCAAGATACTTTAGCGGATACCTGTAACTGATAAGACCTATAGCCAATATTACGCATAAAGCCGCAATTGTAAAGAAGATAAACCAGGGTCGCGCCTTGCGCAAATCAATTAACATCCAACCACCTAATTTTGTGAAACTGATATAATATATTCCAACAAATTTAGCGCGTCATTACGAATATCCTCTATGTTTCCACTGTTGTCAATAACTTTTACGCGCGCTGAACCCAGATCGTCAATTAATTGCCCTAATAAATCCTCTTCACTCGGCTGATTATTTAACCGCAGTAGCGCGGTTTCGGAAGAAATATTATCCCTAATCACTATTCGATTAAGTTTCACAGTATGCTCCGCCGTGACTAGACACACATAGTCACAGTCCTTATGCATACCCGCCTCTACTAACAACGGCGCGTCCCAGACGGCAAACTTAAACTCCGAAACCGCTCGGGCAGCCGCCCGGGCAATCGCCCGGGCAATCGCCCGAGTCAATTCATGCGTCATAACAATAACTTCGCTATGAACAATTGTCTCTAATTGCTTTCTTAAACCTTCGTCTTTAAAAACTACAGACCCAAGCTTTTTTCTATCGATAAGGCCATCCTTCAATATGCCATCCCCAAAAACCTGAATAATTCGGTCGTAAGCGGTCTTGCTTGAGGATAGTACATTATGCGCCAATTTATCAGCGTCGATACAAAAACCGCCCGCGGATTCCAATATCTTACTGACTGAACTCTTTCCAGCTCCGGAATTTCCGGTCACACCTATTATTGGAATAGAAAATTTATTTGGCGTCATACCATGTTTCCCCGATATGCAAATCAGCTTGCAACGGAACAGCCATACTCACGGCGTTTTCCATTGACTCTTTAAGTAATAGCTTTAACTCTTCTAATTCGTCTCGTTTTGCCTCCAGCAGCAGTTCGTCGTGTACCTGCAAGATCAGGCGTGACTTCATACCTTCCTGTTTTAATCTGCAGTCGGTATTAATCATAGCGATTTTAATAATATCGGCGGCCGTACCTTGAATCGGCATGTTCATTGCCACGCGTTCTCCAAAAGAACGAATATTAAAGTTGGAGGAAGTCAACTCGGGAATAGACCTTCTACGACCGAATAATGTAGAAGCGAATCCCGTTTCTACGGCGTCCGTAACTAACTTAGTCATATAAACGCGTACCTTGGGATACCTGTCAAAATAACCCTGTATATATTCTTCCGCTTCCTTGCGAGATATTGATAAATCCTGCGAAAGGCTAAACGCGCCGATTCCGTAAATAATACCGAAATTAACAGCTTTTGCCGCGCTTCGCTGAAATGGTGTAACTTCATTGAACGGTGTATGAAATACTTGGGAGGCCGTCAATCTATGAATATCCAAGTTTTGCTTAAAAGCGTCGATTAGCGCTTCGTCACCGGACATATGCGCAAGAACCCGCAGTTCTATCTGTGAGTAATCGCCATCTAAAAAAATAAAACTTTCATCCGACGGAACAAACGCCTTACGCAGTCTGCGTCCCAATTCTATACGGACAGGAATGTTTTGCAGGTTCGGCTCCGAACTGCTCAACCGGCCCGTAGACGCAACCGTTTGATTAAAAGTCGAATAGATCTTGCCATCTTCGCGCAACACGCCCAGCAACCCGTCAATATACGTGGATTTTAACTTGCTTAACGTGCGGTAATCCAATATCTTATTTACTATCGGGTGATCGTCCCTTAGCTTTTCCAGCACATCGACGGCCGTGGAGTAGCCGGTTTTAGTTTTCTTACCGCCCTTTAGATTTAATTTAACAAATAGTATCTCACCTATTTGACCGGGGGAATTAATATTAAAATTTTCGCCCGCCAAATCATAGATCTGCTGCACTAAAATATCTATCAGCCCGCTCAATTCAACGCCGTAATCGGTCAATTCCCGACGATTTAGCGCTATTCCGGCGCGTTCCATATTCGCAATAACATATGTCAATCGCAATTCTATATCTCGAAATAAATCCCATTCGTTATTTTCTATTAATTTCTCTTTCATAATTGAATACGCCGATAAAATAACTTCTGTCTGTGTACAAGCGAAATCCATTAATTCTTTATCTGAAATATCGTTCCTTTTTAACTTTCCCTTACCCCAAAAATCATCACGCGAACGTATAATCTGTTGGAGATAATCGGAGGATATATCCTCGCACTCATACGCGCCTTTAGATGAATTCAAGACATATGCCGCAAGCATAGAGTCAAAAACTACTTGGTTTAGTTTAATATCAAAGGGCATGAGATAGACCAACGTTTTTTTTACGTTTAAAGTTATTTTTTCCAGTTCAGACGAAAAGAAAGCCGCGCAGCCCGCGAAAATCTCTGATTCAGCAAATTCCGCCTCGACCTTCACAAAAGCGGATTCGCCGCCCCAGGTAAAACTTATACCATAAAACACATCATTATTCCACAATAATTGAAACGCGACAGGAGAGGTAATTTGTGCCAGCGTTGATTCCAATGAGTCACGATTCTTAATAATGCGTCGATTTGTTTTTATTTCCGTCCGCGTATTTTTATCGGCAAACCTGGGAAACAGCCTTTTAAATTCTAACCGGCGAATCTCCGCAAAGGCTTCATGATTATACACACTGTTAATTTTATATTGCTCCGCTTTACATTCAATAGGGGTGTTTAGATCTATAGTGGCCAGCCTTTTACTTAACAGAGCTATTTCACTGTACTGTTTAAGATTTTGTGACGCGCGAGCGGGTTTTATCTTGTCGGCGTTGGCGATACTGTTTTCGACAGTGTGATATTCCTGAATTATTTTAAGGGCGGTTTTTTCTCCAATGCCGGGCACGCCGGGGATATTGTCCGATGTGTCGCCCATCAAAGCCTTAACATCGATATATTCCGTCGGGGTCACACCAATTTTTTGCGCGACATCCGCCGCCAGATAATCCTCAACCTCTGTTTTACCGTACTTAGTTTTAGCGATTCTAATCCGAATACTATCAGTCGCGACTTGCAGCAGATCTCTATCGCCTGTGACAATTACGACATCCAAGCCGTTCGCGTCCGATTTGGTCGCAATCGTGCCCAGAATATCGTCCGCCTCAAAGCCTTCCAATGTCACGACATGTATATTCATAAGGCGCAGGAGATTTTGTATCAAACCAATCTGCGGGGTAAGCTCATTCGGCATGGTCCCTCTAGTGCCCTTATATGGCTCATATGCTTTGTGTCGAAAAGTCGGCGTTGACAAATCGAAAGCCACTGCCAAATAATCCGGGGATTCTTCATCCAAGAATTTGAAAAGTATATTCAAAAATCCAAATACCGCGTTTGTGTATTCGCCCGCGCCCGTAGTCAGAAGTGGTAATCCGTAAAACGCCCGGAATAAGATACTGTGACCGTCTATCAATAACAATTTTTTTTTCATCAGATTTCCTCGGCTTTCCTCCGGTAAATTCTAAATATAAATATATCTTAATCAATGAGATTATACAAGCGCGGTCTTTTTCTTAACCGGGGCGTCAACTTGCAATTTTCATGATTCACAATGTTCTTTGAAAAATATGTACATTTTTTAAAAAGTATGTTATACTATAAATAGTATATCTGGAAATAATTTTAAATATTGTAAAGTTTTTATAATTATTTCATAAAAAATCACATGGAGGTGTTAGCAATGAAAATGTTTAAAATTATTTTGTTGTTTTATATTATTATTTTTACGTGTACTACGATGAATGTATTATCGTTGCAAGACGTTACCCCATCGCGGGATATACAGAATTTAAATTTACCACAGCCCATAATAATTAATTCAAGAATCCACTTAATAGATGGAGTAAATGTTGAATTCACATTACATAATAACGACGGAATTTTAGCTGAATCTGTAAGAATTATAGGCACAGAGGTATTAAATAATTTTTCACAATCAGAACTAAATGATTTTATAGAAAATTTACAGGAAGCAGCAAACGAAGACTCTCTTTTAGGAATAGAGTTTGATATTACTAAATTTGGGCAGTTTGCGGAAAATAGTACAGATAATTTTATCAATGATCCTGTCAGCAATGGTAAAATTAGATCTTTTTCTAGTGATACTCTTGATGTATTCACCAAAAAAAAGTGATAACATGCTTGATATTGCTGTTATCTGTACAATTGAAGAATGAAAGAAAATATCGTTTATGTACGAAAAATTCATAAAAAGATTAACATTTATAGCGCTAAAACGTACATGTAATCAAACAATGGCCGAAGACGCCGTACATAATGCTTTTATCTCTGCTATACGCCATAAGGTAAAAGTTCTTTCAATGAGTGAGTTAGATTTTATGAATTGGATGGTTTCTATAGTGAGGGGAAAATGCATAGACCTTATGCGGAAAGAAAAATATTACACCGATTTATCTATTGATGACTATGCCCTCTCAGACGATTCAACACCTTTCGATGAGGCTGTCGCGCAGCAAGATGTTTATAAGCAACTTAAAGAATGCATTGCCGGCTTGGATGATACAAACCGACTGATCTTGGAAATGAAATACGTTCTGCAAATATCCATGAAAGAAATTGGAGATAAACTTGGTTTTACCCCAGCGCAGATAAATAGTCGTTTAGCTCGAGCCAGGATAAAAGTAAAAAATCTTATGTGAAATAAAGCGATTCTTATCGTTATGTCTGAAAAAGAGTTAGAATCAATTTGTAAAAATATTTTTTAAAACTTAT
>JAISRJ010000323.1 GCA_031273705.1 Clostridiales bacterium | reverse complement strand
CAAATGTCAAATCACCCGCAGGGGACATTAACTTTCCCGTAGAACCCAGATCCAAAGCAACAAACGCCTGTTTGCCGGAAGCGTCGACGGCGGTTTTCGCGTTTTCCACAGCGGCGCTTATAAGCGGCAAAGGGTCGTCGGCTTCAAAGATGGAAAATGTATTTGCGGAGACTACATCCGAACCCGCGGATAAATACTGTTTATGAATAGCGGTTATATCTTCGCTGTGGCTTATATTCCAATTAACCGGCGATTCTCCCGGCGGCAGACCGCGTGCTTGAAGCATTGTCCCGAACCCGCCGTCAAAAAATATTAATTTACTCGATAACGCGTCTAAGAATCCCAAGATACCCCTCCTTTATCCGAACGAACATGCAATATAATAAAGATTAACGCTAATATGCCGTTATGTCAAATCTATATAAGTTTAAAAAATAATATATTTTTTTGCCACATATATTTTTTTGCCGCTTGACAGCCTAAACTAAATATGATATATTTCTCCACGAACATTGCGCATACATGTTTTTGTTTGGTTAGGGAAAAATATATTTGTTTTTATATGGGCGGGTTCCCGAGTGGTCAAAGGGAGCAGACTGTAAATCTGCCAGCGCAGCTTTCGAAGGTTCAAATCCTTCCCCTCCCATTTGATCGGCAACCTGGTATAGGTTGCTTTTGTTTTTTGATATCTGTCGAGGTCTATATGCGTGTTATTTTAATTTCAGGAAAAGCGCGGCATGGTAAGAGCACCATGGCGCGATATTTGGAAGATGGTATTACGAAAATCGGCAAACGAGTTATGCGGCTTGCGTTTGCCGATTACGTGAAGTTTGTGTCAGCAAAGTATTTTGGTTGGAACGGCGAAAAAGATCAAAAAGGCAGACATATTTTACAGTATGTGGGCACTGATCTTGTGCGTTCCAGAGATGAAAATTTTTGGGTAGATAATATTATAAGATTCTCGAAAATTATTGAAAGGGATATGGATTATGTTCTGATCGACGATTGGCGTTTTCCCAACGAATACACCCGTTGGATAGAACAAGGGTTTGAAAATGTAACGAAATTGCGCGTTGTTCGCACGGGGTACGACAGTATTTTAACGCCCGAACAACAGTTGCACCCAAGTGAGACGGCTCTGGACAATTATAACTTCGACTATACGATTACAACCTCTACGCTTGCCGAGTTGCAATCTGAATGTGTAAGGCTATTGTCTCCTGACGGAAATAAAACTATCCTTTGCGGGGTAGGCACTACTATAAACACCGTATAAATTTCTGGCATACTGTCAATCCTATTAAGAACTAACAGCGTTACCGACATAAAGGAGCTTATCATGTCCGAAAAAAGCACGAAAATAGAAAAGGTTAAGAAAGAAAAGGTATTGACAGACAGCGACATGCTAAAGTATGAAATTGCCGAAGAATTGGGGCTATTGGATAAGGTGCGCAAGACAGGCTGGAAAAGTCTTACAGCTAAGGAAAGCGGACGTATCGGTGGACTAATGAACAAACGAAATCGGGAAAAAAGTCAGGAAGAAAACTGACGGAAAATTATATTTGTTCATAACATGCCTCCCTTCGTCATATATATTTCATGTAGAACGAAAAAGGGAGGGCTTCTTTTTTGAAAACATACATAGAAGAGAGAGCCGTAGAAGTCGCGAACTTCATAATCAGCAGCAACGCCACTGTCAGAGAAACCGCCAAGAAATTTGGAATCAGCAAATCTACTGTACACAAAGATGTTACAGAAAGACTTAATAAGATAAATCCCAAGCTTGCCAGCGAGGCCCGCAGGGTTTTAGAGATTAATAAATCCGAGAGACACATACGCGGAGGTCTGGCTACCAAGGAGAAATATCTTACCTTAACGGGTCACGCGCGCTTAAAAAATATACGATAAAAACACTCTGAAAAAAAGGGGCTGTCACACTATGAGTTTTACCCATAGCGCGACAGCCCTTCGCTTTCACCCACACATCCTGCGATACAATTCTTTCAGTCCGATTAATTCGCCATCCAATTCGCAATTAATCTCCATCCGTCTTATTTTCGTGACCAGGCCCGGCGGTTGTGAAAACCTCTCGGTAACCTGCGGATGCAGCTTAGACAAGTACATAGCCCTTTCAAACAATCGATTATGTATTATTAATTCCATTTCTTGTAAAGAGCGCCCCGCAAAATCCTGTTTACTAAACTCCAAGTAGTTAAGCGCTTTATTAACGCTTTCACGGTCTTCGGGATCAAACACCGCGTCCGTCAGACCCAAAGCGGCCTCATCCTTCAGCGCTTGCGAAAGCATTATAATATTTTTTTCCTGCTCCGATTTTTCAGCCAAACGCTTTTGGGTGTCCGCTTCTATATGCGCTCTCTGCAACTCATACTTACCCAGCGCGTGAATCAGGATATCACGGCAAGCGGTAATCTCTTTCATACGGCGGCTCTTATCATTAATAGCGACAACAATATCATCATAACCGTTTTGCCGCAACCGATCCCTGATAGATTCAAGTTCCGCCGACAACGCAATAATACGATGTTCCAAGTTTTTGTAATCCTTCAAAAACCCGGCAAGGTCCTCATCTATTTCCTCCATGCGCATAAAATCGTGACTTTGAGCATCCAATTCAACACGCAACCGATTGCGTTCATCGATCAGAGCGATTAATTCCCAAAAATACTGATTCGTGTCGGACAAAGCCTTTTTATTACGCTCTATACTTTGCTCCGCGTGGTTGCGAGTGTCGGCGTCC
>JAISRJ010000313.1 GCA_031273705.1 Clostridiales bacterium | reverse complement strand
CCGCAAAAGCGAGATTAGTCATTAGCGCCGCGACTATTAAGACAATTGCCGTAAAGCGCCATTTTCTAATAGCACGTTTAATATTATCACGTCCCCCCGATTGTAATTAGATCTTTCAGCCTTTCAAATGTTTTATCGCCAATTCTATTCACATTCTTTAGTTCTTCAATGTCTTTGAACAAACCGTTGGCTTCCCTATAGGCGATAATATTCGAGGCGATTACCTCGCCTATCCCCGGTAATTCCATCAATCGCGCAATGTCGGCGGTATTGACGTTAATTAAACCATCGTCGCTGTTTTGGTAAATACCGGCGTCTTCAGTCGGCGCTTCAATCAGTTCGCCTAGCTTTGGTACAATAATCTGCTGTCCGTCTGAAATTCTTGAAGCCAAATTTATCCTCAGCAAATCCGCTTGCTCTGTCGCGCCCCCCGCCATATCCAACGCGTCCTTTACACGGGCGTTGGGTGCCAAGTCATACACGCCCGGATTAACCACCGCGCCCGTAATGTACACCGATATTGTTTCCTGCGGTACTTGTGCAATATCTTCCGTTGGATTATTTGCTTTGCCCGGTTCGGAAGAATTGGAGGAATCCAAAGAATCATTTGGTTGGGTTGGTTCGTTGGATTCCGTCGGCGTTAATGTCCAAATATCTTCCAGCTTGCCGTTTCGCGCGAGATTAACCAAACCTACGACTGTTATGCTTATCACCACTATCGAGGCGTAGATTAATTCGCGTGGCACTTTCTTCATGCTACCACCTTTGGGGTATAATTATCTGTCTATAAATCGTCATATTTAGCAAACTATATTGTTTCCGAGATGGTTTCGACCCTCGCGGCGCAAAAAACTTTGTTAGACTGTACGCGCAAGTCGCTGCCCTCGGATAATTGCGTATTGCCATTAACAAAATAACCCGTATCCCGAACGATACCGGAACACTCCAATGTTATCAACAGCCGATATTTATCTTCCATGCTGACATACAACGGTTCACCGTTCGTTTTCTTTATAATTTCCTTGGCCTCCAGCTTATCGATCGCCACTACCTTTCCCATGGACTGCGTGGCGTACTGCTCATAAAATACGTCTTCCACAGCTATGGCGTCAATGCTGTACTCGCGAACCGGCTCTACCGCCAATGTCACATAAAACTTGGCGTTTGCCAGTTGAACAGTCTTTGTCACACTAAATTGACGATATAAAAAGCCCGCCGCCAAGCCCAATAAAATTATCAAAAGCGCTAAGTCGATAACACTTACTTTCCCGGCTATTCTGCCTTGTTTATCGATTATCATCATATATCCCTTTCCACAATTACAACAAACCCGGATGAGGCGAAGTCCTTTGACCTGACAAAAACGTCCTTACCTACCAAAATTTCATACGAACCGACCGTCGTGGTCTGCTCCGTTATCTGCGCCGCGGCTTCGACGACCACATAAACCGTCCGCAAGCCGTCCACCGGCACGCGCCGAATTATCTCGTTATCGTGATCGGGCACATCCTCCAAATACGGCTCGTCATAAACATCTACAATCCTTCCTATGTAATACCCCCGCAGATTATCATAAATGTCCGTATCGGTTTGTATTTTATTTATGTAGTCCGGAAGTTTACGCTGTAATTCCAGAGTATACCTTATGGCCACATCGCCCGGTGCCGCCGCCACACTCTGCGGCGCTGAAAAACGTCTAGCGGAAAATACAAAAACAACCAGCAGTATAAACAAGACAATATCTATTATACTTATTCGCCCAAATAAACGGTAATTTTTATCTAGCATGTTTAGGACCCCTCAACAGTTTCTCGTACAACGCAAAAGTCTGCGAACCCATTCTATCCAAAGTAAATCTGGTTTCAAAAACCTCCAAAGCCTGAAAACTCATATCGTTATACAGATCGCGGTTGTTGCGGATTTCCAATATAGCATTGACCAAAGCTATCGGGCGTCTTTTGGGAAACAGCAACCCGTTTCTGCCATGGACAATAACATACGGATTACCGCCAAAATCACTCGCCACCGCCGGTATACCCAAGCTCAACCCATCCAGCAAAGCCAGCGAAGTCGCCTCGGTACCTATGGAAGTATTCACCTGCAAATCAGTTATGTTTTCTATCTTTTCAATCTCATTTACAAACCCCGTAAATAAAACGTTTCGTATGTCTTCATGCTGAACGCGGACTTTCAGCCTGTGCTCCTCTTCGCCTTTCCCGGCTATAATAAACTTTATACTCCTATCTATATCGCAGAGCATCTTCGCGGCGTCCAGCAGGGTATCATGATCTTTGTCTTTTACCAATCTGGCCATAATGGATACTATAAAATGATTGGGCTTTAATCCGTATTCCTCTCGAATAATAAGACGTTTATCCGGTTGAAAAACCGGCGCGTATGGAACCCCGTTAAAAATAATATGTATCTTCTTTTTTGGAGCGCCAAGACTTTTCAGGTTATCCGCCACAGCGGGCGAGACGGCGATAATAGCGTCAGCCATAGCGTTATTTATCATCCAATTGGGAATTTTATTAAGCAGCTTAGTTTTTTGATCATAGTAGCTGTGCCGAGTATAAACAATCTTGGCCTTTTTGTATTTTCTGGCCGCCACACGAGCCGACAACGCCGCGTGAGTGTGGATTATATCGGGTTGCTTTTGCTTCATTATTCCGTGCAAAATCTTTATTGCCTTGCTGTCAAACGAACTGTCCAAATGGTCGATCTCGGTTACAAATACATCACGTTTGAGGAACTCAGGCGTTAAATCACTTTCCCTTGGCAGCACTACTTCGATACTACCCCTAAATTTTGTACCATTAGACCAGTCCACAAGCGCCAAGACGCATTTACCGGCGCCGCCGATGTTTTTGTCCGATAACACGTGCAGGATCTTCAAGTAAAATCACTTCTCATTCTGATGCTAACCATAGAACCCGCCATACCCGTAAAGACAAAAAATGTCAGCATAACCCGATAATTATAAAAAACATAGTCGAAGACCCCTTGGAACAAAAACGCGCACGCGGCCGCCATAATCGCCGCCAGGAATATCTTTAGCTTTGCGTTGCGCGTTTTTATAAATAACCGCGCCTGCGTATTGAAAAAGGCTATCAGCAAGCTCAGGAATATCAGCAAGCCCCAAATTCCGGTCTCCACAAAAACCTGCAAATACAAATTATGGGAATGCGGAGCAGGCACATTGCTAAACGAATACAGCGGATAAACCACATTATAAGCTTCTATTCCTTGCCCTAGCCCTGCAAACCAATAGTCTTTTAAAATTCTAAGCGTCGCCTGCCATATATAGATACGAAATGAAGTGGAAGAATCCTCCAAATTTGTAATACTTAGCAGCCTCGCAAGCATAGAGGCGGGTATTACAAACGGAAGCGCTATTACCCCGGCGACAAATACCGCGATCAACCGCCGTTCCGTAAACAATATAAAAATTAACAACCCTACCGCCAGCGCGAGATAACATCCCCGCGAATATGTAAAGCCCAAGTTGTACAATAACAATACAGATATAGCGGAATAATAGACTTTAGCGTACCATTTGCGCGCCATGTACGCCATAACCAGGCACATGGGTATGGCAAGCAGCAAATAAGCGCCGTACACATTGGGATTTTGAAATGTGGAATATATCCTCAATTGAACTTCCTCAAACAGCTCCTTATCAACCCATGTTTGATCCACCATACCGGATACTTTTTGATACAGCCCAATAAGACCGGTGACGGCCGCGGACGTGCAAAAAGCGAACAACATAAAATCTAATTTTTTTCTGGAATTTATTAGTATTACTATCAATATATGTGACGACATAAATAAAGTGGTAAGCATTACAATATTTATACTACTGGATGGGCTTAGAGATGTCGCCCCCACAAAAATACCCGCGACAGCGTAAATTATTATCATATACCCGGTCAAGTCGATATCCGGTGAATATGATGAGTTAGTCAGCAGCTTAAATACGAAGCACGCGAAACAATAACCCAAGGCTACAGCTAACGTCATAGTCGGCAAGAAGGGAGCAGCCGCCGCTATTCCTATAATACACAATTCTGGGCAAGCAAAAGCAATTATCGCGGCGACAAAAACCGCCGCGCCTATCAGCGCTAATCTAATAGGAAAGAAAAAACTCGCGACACCTAACGACGCTATCCCGGTAAACAGAATCGCGGTCGGCAGCCAATTTAATTTATTAGGCCGTTCCGGTTCTATCCCCAACGCCCCGGCTAACCTCTGACCGACGAAACTCCCCAGGATTAAGGCGGAGAAGCTGTTCATCAACATAACGAAACCACTGTTTTCATACGCGGTTTTAAAGAACGAGCGCCTTAGAGTTATAAATATCCGAAAAAAGCCGCGAATAAGCCTGATCACAACGCTATGGTCCAACACGTCTTCAATCTTCGCCTTGAATATATCCGCCAAAAAACTACCGGAAAGCAATTTTCCAAAAAAGCCCAGCACCGTGTCTATTACACGGAAAAACATACTGGCGTCCATCCAGACACGCACTTGTTTCCATAAAGTGTCCCAAGATAATGAACGAACTATATGGCTCACCCCTTCTTTTGTATTTACTTTACTATTCTACCCACGCCCTCGCGCGTTCCACAGCTTTTAGCCAGTTAGAGTATAGTTTCTCTCGCTTGTCACTCGCCATAGCCGGTAAGAATGAAACATCATTCTTGACAAGCGCGGCTATTTCATTCAAATCCTTATAATATCCGACGGCCAGCCCGGCTAGGTAAGACGCCCCCAGCGCGGTTAATTCCGTATTTACAGGGCGTTCCACCGAAATATTTAATATATCGGATTGAAATTGCATTACAAAATTGCTTTTTGTCACGCCGCCGTCTACGCGCAGTTTTGTTATAGGCAGCCCCGTGTCCGCTTCCATCGCGTCGAAAACATCCTTGGTCTGATACGCGATCGCTTCCATAACCGCCCTGACAATATGCCGCGAGGTCGCGGACAAATCCAATCCGCACAAAACACCGCGCGCGTAGGCATCCCAACGCGGAGCGCCCAATCCACTAAAAGCCGGGACAAAACACACCCCATTGCTATCGGGCGTGCTGTCGCAAAAATCATTTATCTCACGCACATCCACAGCCAATCTTGCATTGTTTATCAGCCAATCGATAGCGGAACCGGCGTTAAAGATACTGCCTTCCAAAGCATAAACCGTCTT
>JAISRJ010000271.1 GCA_031273705.1 Clostridiales bacterium | reverse complement strand
GTTTGAATTATACCGTGCGGCGTATGGAACTCACCGCGTTTGGCTTGGTTTTCTGTTTTTATCAGTTTGTACATTAACCTTTAACTATTGCCCCCCGTATGGAAGACCGCCATCTATTTCCATCTGCAATTCTTCCGCCAAATAACCGTCGCTGCGGCAGTGCATATCGGCGACGCCTGTGCTTACTAGCACATATAGATTTGAGTTATAAAATATATCCAGCGCGTTACGAAAAGGGATCTTATATTCGATTGAATATTCCTTAACCACATCATATAATTTATGTATTAAAATATGCCTATTTGCTGTCATAACTGTATCACCTCGCTGGATAAATAATGCAAATACTCGTTGATCAGCTTTTGATTCTTAAAGCAGTATTGAAAATTGGGTTTGTTATAGCGTAAACGACCTATCGCTGCGTCTGCGTCGATAATACTGTCAAAGTATAATTGAATTGTATCAAAGACTTTATCGTTTGCGACACCACCAATCACCAAATCCCATTCTATTTCAACGATTTGACCTAACCTGCAAGTAGTTACGAAATTCAGCCATTCAAGGTTATGACTATCAAACTCAAGGATTTTTATATTATCAGGCAACTTTTCTATCGCAGGCTTTTGTAAAAAACCGTATAGAGATATTACAGCTTGCTTTTTTTCACTGATAAAGCGTCTTGCCCAGCTTACAGCCTGTTCTTTTAAAGGCGTGAGGTAGAAACCCCTTCCGAAGTCTGTACGTATTCGAGAAAACGATAAGTCAGGCTTATCAATTGCCATATAAGATCCGTGATATAGTATCATAACCGCACCTTTCGGCTTTTCATATAATCAATAATGTCATGTACTATATAGTCCTTGCCTTGAGTGTGAAGTGCGTCATAGCAAGGGATAACATAATTATCCAGAGTGTCACTTTCGTCTGTCATCATTTTATATACTACATCGCCGGTTGTACGAAGCTCGTCTGCGACGTACTCAATGCAAAATACGGCAAAAAACAGTTCGTCTTCAGTCATAATTCTCCTCCCGCTTTTCTGTTATCTCCAACTAGTATTATAACAAAGCTTTCTTAAATATCAAACAGTTTATGGCTTGCCGGTTAGAAAATTTATCAAAAATGCACATCCTTGATAAGGATGTTGAGTTAAGGGGAGGAAGGGTTATGAAAATTTATAATAATATTCACGTAATGGCGCTTTTATGTTATCATTGCGAAAAAAGGAGTGGGTAAATTGTCGATAAAGATTCTTACAGTATTTGGCACGCGCCCGGAGGCGGCGAAAATGGTGCCGCTGGTTGCCGTGCTTCGCGATTGTCCTTATACAAAAATTAAAGTAGCCGTAACCGCCCAGCATAGGGCGCAACTGGATCAAGTGTTAAATGTTTTTAATATAAAACCGGATTATGATTTGGATATAATGCAGCCCCGTCAAACACTTGCGGATATAACTATCCGCGCTTTGAAAGGGGTAGAGGAAACCATTGCTAAAGACAAGCCGGATTTGGTACTTGTGCATGGTGATACAACCACTACTCTCGCGGCGTCCTTAGCGGCTTATTACGCACAAGTAAAATTGGGGCATGTAGAAGCCGGTCTGCGTACCTACGATAAATTCCAGCCATTCCCAGAGGAGCTGAATCGCCGTATTACAAGCGCTTTGGCAGATCTGCATTTTGCCCCGACCGAAAACGCAAAATTAAATCTGATAAAGGAAAATATATCTGCGCATAATATATATGTAACCGGCAATACGGCAATAGATTGTCTGGCCTCCACTGTTAAAGCGGAACACCGTTTTGAGTTGGATGTACTTAACAACATTGACTTTTCAAAACGCGTTATCGCCATGACCGCTCATCGCCGTGAGAATTTAGGTCAGCCGCTGGCGGAAATTTGCCGCGCCGTGCGCCGACTGGCTGACTCGTTTCAGGATATTATTATAGTATATGCCGTGCATCTTAACCCGGCTGTGCGTGAAACTGTCTTTCCGGTTCTGTCGAACCATCCCCGAATTCACTTGATCGATCCGCTTAATATTCTTGACATGCATAACCTTATGAGTCGCTCGTTCTTTATTCTTACCGATTCCGGCGGTTTGCAGGAAGAGGCCCCCGCTATGGGTAAGCCTGTTTTGGTGTTGCGTAACGTGACCGAACGTCCAGAGGCTGTTTCTGCCGGTACGGTTGATGTTATCGGAACAGAACGGGAGAATGTATTTGCCGCGTCGGCGCAGCTTTTGACCGACAGAGATAAATATCTTAAAATGGCGAGCGCGAAAAATCCTTATGGCGACGGTCACGCGTCCGAGCGCATTCGCGATGCGATCCTGGGCGCGTTTAATCGATAAGCCTGCTAATGCTTTTAACTTGTAAGGGCTTTTAGCTTGTAAGGACTTTTAGCTTGGAGGAACTTTTAGCTTGGAGGAACTTTTAGCTTGGAGGAACTTTTATGAAAAAGGGATTCGGCAGAGAGGTCATTCGAGGGTTGGGAATGCTCACAAATTTG
>JAISRJ010000216.1 GCA_031273705.1 Clostridiales bacterium | reverse complement strand
TAGTACAAATGTTCTATAATCTAGCTGAAGGGGTGATAATATGAAAATGATTTTGCGTTGGTTTCCATATGGGGACGACAGCGTAACGCTAAAACAAATAAGGCAGATTCCGGGTGTGTCCGGGGTTGCGGCTATGCTGCCGAAAATTCCTGTTGGGGAGATTTGGTCAGTGGAGCAGATAACCGAAGTGCGGGATGAAGTAAACGCCGCCGGATTGGAAATGGAAGTAATCGAAAGCGTGAATATTCATGAGGACATAAAGAAAGGGCTACCGACCAGAGATAAGTATATTGCAAATTATCAGCGGACTATCAAAAACCTGGGAGAATCAGGGGTACGGTGTTTATGTTATAACTTTATGCCCGTATTGGATTGGGCGCGAAGCGATCTGGAGCACAGTCAGCCCGACGGATCCACCGTTCTATCTTACAGACATAAGGAAGTGCTCGCGTTAAACCCCGCCGATTTGGCGGGCAGCATAATAGATAACGCCCATGGCTATTCTATGCCCGGTTGGGAACCTGAACGGATGCCGGTAATGGCGGCGGACATAGAGTTCTATCAAAGCATGACAACCGAACAATATTGGTATAATATGAGATATTTTTTGGATGCCGTTATACCATACGCGGAGAAATATGATGTGAAACTGGCGATTCACCCGGATGATCCTCCGTGGCCTATATTCGGGCTTCCCAAGGTAATTACCAACGCCGAAAATATACGTACCTTCCTGGCGTTAAACAACAGTCCCTATAATGGATTGACTTTATGTACGGGTAGCCTGGGCAGTGATCTTAATAATGATATACCGTCTATAATGAGGGAATTTTCGGGGGAAAAGCGCATTCATTTCGCGCATATACGGAATATAAAACATTCCGCCCCGAAGGATTTTGATGAATCCGCACATTTAAGCAAGTGCGGAGATCTTGATATGTTCGCGATTGTAAAAGCTCTGTTCGACACAGGGTTTGAGGGGTATATCCGTCCGGATCACGGCAGAATGATTTGGGATGAAAAGGCTCGGCCCGGATATGGGTTGTACGACCGCGCCCTGGGGAGTCAATATCTGCTGGGAATTTGGGAGGCGCTGGAAAAAGGGCGGTAGAGTAGAGTGGAACGCTAGCCCGGCGGCAGGGACCGTAGAGTAGAGTGGAACGCAAGCCCGGTGGCAAGGACCGTAGAGTAGAGTGCAACGCTAGCCCGGCGGCAGAATCGCGTCGAGCAATCACACAAGGCGCTTATTAGATTATTGACGCATTGCAACACATAATTATTGACAATTACGAATCCATTGCAACATATGCAAATTTGCTTTGGGTGTGATTGCTCTCCCGCGAAACTGCCGCCGGGCTTTTATAGCCTAATGCCGCTTTAGTTTAAAGCCACTGTTTAAAGCCACTGCCTAAAGCCGCTTTAGCCTAAGGCTGCTTTTAAAGTTTCTACATTGCCTTTCATTAAATCAATATATGTTTTGCCGTTATCAAAATCCGCCTTGGTAATATTGTGGCAGGCATGTAGCAGTAAATTCTCCGCCCCGGTCGCCTCGCTGATGGATTTTGCTATGTTTTCGTTAGATAGCTCTATATGAAATACAACGGGAATCTGCTCGGCGTTAATCTTGTCAATCAAAAACGCAATAGTAGCCGCGCTGCATTCCGTTTCCGTTGAGCAACCGGGAAAAGCCGCGAAATAATCCAGCCCATACGCGTCCGCTAAATATCGAAATGGAAAACGATCCCCCATAACTATGGTTTTTCGCTTCGCGCCGTCAACTACCGCTTGAAAAGACGCGTCCAACTCCGTAAGACGTGATAAATAATCGTCAGTGTTCTTTTCATACGCGGCGGCGTTTTTAGGGTCAGCGCTAACTAAAGCGTCGGAGATTTTCTGCACAATCAGCTTAGCGTTTTTTGGAGAAGTCCAAACATGCTCGTCGTATGCTATGCCTTCCTCTTCTTCTTCCTCCTCTTCCATGCCTTCCACTATTTCCTCTTCTACTACCTCAACACAATCCATTAATGTAATGACTGTCATTTTACTGGTGTCCAAAGACTCCAAAATAGTATTAACCCACTCATCGGATTCACCCCCCACATAAACAAAAACATCGCTGTTTTGAACTTTTATAATGTCCTGCGGAGTCGGCTCGAAGGAGTGACTTTCGGCGGCGGGCGGCAACAGCATAGACACATCCGCCAGTTCGCCCGTAATCGAACGGCTAAAGTCATATGGTGTAAAAACAGTGCTTATCACACTAAGCTTGCCTTCATCAGAAACACCAGCCGAATTTTCGGTCGCGGAGCAGCCCGCCAACGTGGCGAAGCAAACTACGGATATAATAGATAAAATTACTTTTTTCAATTGAGATACCTCCAAGAGATTTTTAGACGCTATTCCAAACTCTATATCCATAAAGTAATTAGAGAATAATCGGATATAGGAGTTTTAGCTTAATTTTCAAAATGGACGGTATCCGCCATTTTGAATGCCTTGTTATGATTACAAGGTTTCAGTCAGGTTGGATTAGGCATTTGTCCTAAACGTATCTCAATTATTCAATCTAACTTTCAAAGTTATAAGCGAAAATACATATTTGAATATATAAGCAAGCTTATTCCCGGTTCGGCGGATTAAAAAGAATATGCCTACCATGATAAGCGCCCCGAACGCGATATTGGAAAATTTTTTTAACAGTCTCTCAGCGTTGGCGACTTGCATACAAGCGGAACAATCGCCCTCAACACCGTTATGGTCATGCTCGTGCTCGGCGTGAACAAAAATGTATATGCACGAAATCAAAAAAGTCGCGATCAAAAGAAAGCATAACGCAAACGCCGCCATCTTCGCAAAATAAAAAACTTTTCGATTTAAGCGCATTACGCCCACTCCCTTCTTTGTGTAAAAAAACCTTTGTGTGAAAAAACTCTTGCCTTTGTGTGAAAAAACTCTTGGCTAACCTATCGTTATCGTTATATAAGATAGTTTATTATACCAGATACCCGTCGTAATGCAAAGTATTTGAAAAATCTTCTCGCATTGTTCATATAGACGTCACAATTAAAGTTTATTATTCAAGATATATTCTATTGAAGAAAAATTTTATTTAAGAAAATTAAGAAAATATATCGGAGGGCAATCTATGGCAAAAATACTTGTCGTGGACGATGAAGAAAAAATCCGTGCGCTAATCCTAAAATACACTAAGTTTGAGGGACACGAAGTAGTAATGGCGGAGGAAGGCATGGCGGCTGTGGAGGCCGCTCGGAAAGAACCGTTCGACCTAATAATCATGGATGTAATGATGCCGGAATTGGATGGGTTTTCCGCAGCCAAGGAGATTAGAAAAATATTGGAAACCCCAATTCTTTTTTTATCAGCGAGAACCGAAGAATATGACCGCATTCATGGGTTTGAGACCGGCGCGGACGACTATGTAACCAAACCATTTTCCCCCAAGGAACTAATGCTGCGCGTTGAGGCGATTCTAAAACGAACGCGGCGGCCGGAGTCTGTAAAGCGAGAAATTTGGAGCAAAGAAGGGCTAACGGCGGATATTACCGCCCGAACTGTTTCCGTAGATGGAGAGATTGTTTCCATGTCGCCTAAGGAATATGATCTTTTCTTCTATCTTTTAAAGAATCGCAACATCGCGCTTACCCGCGAAAAATTAATAGAAGAGGTTTGGGGCTACGATTTTTTCGGAGAAGACAGAACGTTGGATACACATATTAAATTGTTAAGAAAATCACTTGGACCTTACGCAAAATTCATCGTAACATTGCGCGGCGTAGGATACAGATATGATGGATAACATAAATATCCGAACAAAGATATTCGGTTGGCTGCTGATATTCTGCGCGTTTCTGATAGCGTTGCTCTGGCTGTTTCAGATTGTATTTTTGGAGAGCATTTACAAACAAATAAAAATAAGTGAAGTCAAGTCCTCTATGAATACTCTGCTGTCCAATCTTAACAGCGATGAATTAAACAATGTCGCGAATAACATCTTTGAAACTCGCGGTATTAATGTGGATATTTTATCCAATAAAGGCATCTATATTTCGCTCAACCAATCCCCACGTCAAAAAGATAGCGTCAAAGATCTTACAAGGCTGTTTTCATTGACCATAGAGAATAACGGAGAATATTTCGAGTATCCCGTTCCACGGGTCGCGGAGCAGGAACTCGGCGAGGATTCCGGTAAATTACAACATTGGGGTGGCGAGCCATGGGGCAGAACGCAAGGGCCTCAAAATATTTTCTATTGCAAAATCGCTGATAACGCGGAGTTCCAAGATACTTTGATTGTATTATCGACTATGATTTCACCGATAGACGCAACTGTGGACACTCTTAAAGCGGAACTATATTTTATTACCGGGACAATGGTTTTATTTTCCATAGGTTTGGCTTTACTTATTGCCAGGCGCGTCTCAAAACCCATAATTTCTATTAACGAATCCGCGAAAACACTGGCGCAAGGCAATTATGACACGTTATTTACTACAAAAGGTTATCGAGAAGTTGTAGAACTGGCGGATACGTTGAATATAACGGCAAGGGAATTATCGACTGTCGAAGAAATGCGGCGCGAGCTTATGGCGAATGTTTCGCATGATCTCCGTACACCACTGACTTTAATCGCCGGTTACGCCGAGGCGATGCGTGATCTCCCCGGGGAAAATACACCCGAAAACGCTCAAATTATTATGGACGAAGCTATTAGATTAAACAAGTTAGTAAGCGAAGTTTTAAATTTATCCAAATTGCAGTCAGGGGCTACGCAAATATATCCGGCGGCTTTTAACCTGACTCAAAGCTTGCGCGGTATTGTCGAGCGGTTATCGGAATTTACCAAGGCAAACGGTTATAACATCATGCTGGAGGCGGAGGAGGATATATCAATCACCGCTGATGAAAGCGCTGTGTCTCAAGTAATATATAATCTTTTGACTAACGCCATTAACTTTACGGGTAACGACAAGACAATTATGGTCCGACAGATTGTAACACCGGATAATATAACCGTCGAAGTTCGGGACACAGGAAAAGGTATTTTGAAATCAGAACTTCCATACATTTGGGATAGATACTATCGAACCGGCAAGAAACATAAGCGCGCCGTAATCGGGACAGGAATCGGTCTCTCTATTGTAAAATCGATTATGGATTTACACGGCGGAGAATATGGAGTAAGATCCGAACAGGAGAATGGCAGTATCTTTTGGATTAGATTCAAGAGAGAGACTAAATGTTCTGATACATTTTAAAAATCCATCATACAACCGTCACATTCATGCTGTAATATATATATTAAATAAATGGCGACAGGGGGCGACAAACATGGCTATAGAGATTTTTAATAGGTATGAGAACAAATACCTCGTAAAAGAGGAAATATTTAGGAGATTGACCGATCGATTGGTCGATTATATGATACAGGACGCGTACAGCAAAAAAGACGGGCAGTATCCCATATACAATATCTATTACGATACGAGAAGTAATGATCTTATTCGTACTTCGCTGATGAAACCCGCGTATAAAGAAAAGCTGAGAGTCCGCTCATATGGAAAGCCAGACGCGAACGCGATGATTTATGTGGAGATTAAGAAAAAGGCGAATGGTATTGTAAACAAACGCAGAACCTCCATGAAGCCAGCGGAGGCTTATGGATTCCTTAACTCCGGGGAATTACCCAGCATTAAACCGTATATGAACCCTCAAGTTTTGAGAGAAATTGAATATATGCTAAAACAAAACATTTTAAGCCCGGCCTTGTTTCTGTCTTATGAACGACAAGCGTATTTTGAGGATGGCGCTCATGATTTGCGAGTGTCTTTTGACACCAACATTCGCACCAGGCGCACAGATTTATGGTTGGAGTCAGGAGCCTATGGAGAAGAACTTCTTGAAAAAGGTGAATGGCTTATGGAGATAAAAACAGCGCAGAGCATTCCTCTATGGCTATGCCGCTTATTGTCGGAATATAAAATCTATCCAACTGGTTTTTCAAAATACGGCGCCGAGTATAAACGCGCCCTTGGCAGAATCAGACGTTCTTATGTCGTAACTCCGCAATGGTCTGATATGATTGCCGCTGAACATATTGATTTGGAGAAGGTTCAATATGTTTGAATCAATATTTACTACAGAAACTGGCGAAACGGTTTTCGATCCACCAAGTTTGGCGGTGGCTCTCGCGACTGCGTTCGCCTTAGGCTTACTTATTAGCTTTGTTTATACGAAAACGCATAGAAACAGAACTCCTTCGCAGAGTTTTACAATAACTCTGGTAATGTTGCCCGCGGTAATTACTGTAATCATTATGCTTGTTGGAAATAATGTGGCGCGAGCGTTCTCACTGGCGGGCGCGTTCTCCATCATCCGTTTTCGTAGCGCGCCGGGCGAGGCAAGCGATATAACATATGTATTATTTTGTATGGCTGTCGGATTGGCGACCGGTATGGGTTTTCTGTTAAGCGCGACAATCGTTGGCGTCGTGCTGTGCCTCGCGATGGTATTATTAGAAATAAGCGGCTATGGTAAACCCAAGGGAGTTGAAAAGTTGCTTAAGATTACGGTGCCTGAAAACTTGAATTTTGCGGAGACTTTCGATCATATTTTAGAAAGGTATACTCTTTCGTACAGTATGAAACGTATCAAAACAGCCGATTTGGGCAGCGTTTACGAATTAAGTTACTCTGTTGTCATGCGACATAGCATAAACGAGAAAGACTTTATCGACGAGTTGCGCGTAAGAAACGGCAACATGAACATAGCGCTTATTATGGACGCTCCGCCAATCGCGTCCGTAACGGAGTTCTAGTAAACTGAATTAATGATTTATTAGGGAGGAACTCTATTGAAAATCCGAATATTCGCGATTACAACAGCAGTAATTTTTAGCGGTATTTCCGGGTGCGCGGCGATCACGAACGAAGAAGTAGCGCCTACCTCGCGCATTGAAATTCATACTTCCGCTCCGGACGATTTATCCGAGCAAAAAACAGAAATTGCGGAGACAATTAGTACGGCGCTTAAAACGGAAGCTAATCTTAAATCTCAAGACACAGAGACGACCTGGGATTCAGCTGCGGCGGTAAAAATCGCGCTTAGCGGAGATTCCGCGACTATAGCCGGCCAGGGCGCGACCGTGAAAAACGGTATTATTACAATCTCCTCGGCGGGCACATATGAAGTCAGCGGCAAATTGACAAACGGTCAAATATTGATTGACGCCGATAAAGACGACACTGTTCGCATTGTGCTGAACGGAGTGGAGATCACCAATCCAGTCGGCGCGCCGATTTATGCTTCGCAATGTGACAAATTGATTCTAACATTAGCGAAAGATTCAAATAATATAGTTACGGACGGCGGCTCTGATTTTATTTACTCGGACAATGATGAAGAAGAACCTAACGCGGCGGTATTCTGCAAAGACAGTCTTACTATTAATGGTGAAGGCGGCCTTACGATCAACGCGGGTTTTAATAATGGCGTAACTACAAAGGACGATCTGATTATTACCGGAGGAAATCTTGTTATTATTTCCCAAAATCACGCCATACGAGGAAATGACTCCGTGACAATTACTGGTGGCACATTTACATTAGCCGCCGGCGGCGACGGCATTCAGACAAATAACGAATCCGACTCGGACAAAGGCTGGATGATTATTTCGGAGGGTACATTTGAAATTACGTCCGCTCACGACGCTGTGCAATCCGATACGAGCCTTAACATAAAAGGAGGGATTTTTAACTTAGTAGCCGGCGGCGGGGTATCGCAAGCGGAATCTAACGCAAGCGCCGATGCAGAGGAATCGGATAGTTACAAGGGAATAAAGACATCCGGTGATCTTTATATTTCCGGCGGAACATTTACGATTGACAGCGCGGACGACGCGCTTCACTCCAATGGCAATATAATAATAAGCGCGGGCGAATTTATAATTGCGACAGGCGACGATGGTATCCACGCGGACGGGGATTTGACAGTCCAAGGTGGAAGCATATCGGTAAATCAATCATACGAAGGGTTGGAGGGTAATAACATCTACATTTCCGGAGGTACAATAATTTCTGTATCAACGGACGATGGTATGAACGCCGCGGGTGGCAGCGACGAAAGCGACATAACAGGCGGTTTCGGAAGGGATCATTTTAAAGGCGGCGGAAATAACATAATAGATATTAGTGGCGGCACTATTAAATTAACAACCGAAGGTGACGGAATTGATTCTAACGGAGCCATCGCAATCAGCGGCGGTCAGCTTATAACACAGTCTATCGCGAGCAGGGACGGAGACGCGCTGGACACGGACGGCACAGTCACATTTACCGGCGGCGTTATAATCTACGCGGGCACATTAAGCACCGGAATAAATCCGACCGGTGATTCGACACAAAGCTATGTATACACCGAATCGACTATCAACGCGGGAGAGATCATAACCGTTCAAAAAGACGGCGCTGTATTAATTACTTACAATCCGGATGTAACCGTAAACAAGGTTGCTTTTTCATCACCGGATATTGCAAGCGAGAAAAGTTATGATATTTACAGCGGCTCTACACTCTTAACGACATCGACTGCAGGCACTGGAGGCGGCGGTCAACGCCCCGGCGGTGGTCAGCGTCCTGAAGGCGGACAATTCCCCGAAGACGGACAATTCCCCGAAGACGGACAACGTCCTGACGGAGGACAATTCCCCGGAGGTGGAAGGCAGCGTCCATCTGGAGGATCCCCAGATGGCGGGCAGCCTCCGGAAGGTGGAGATTGGGGCGACATGTCTATTCCAACCGAGCAACGGCAGTCGAGTTCTGCCGCGGGACAATAGACTGTCACACCGCGTCAATTTCGCTTCGATTCCGCCTTCCAGTGGCAATTCCTCTTCTTACCATAAAGGCCACCGGCCCATAAAAAGCCCCAGGGCGGCAGTTTCGCATAAACCCCTTCACCACAGCGCAGCTTTGCGTGTATGTCATTGCGGCGGTAGTTTTGGCCTTTATACGCAGCAGCGCGTCGATACGCCAACAAGCGCCTTGTGAAGGGGTGTTGCGATTCTGCCGCCCTGGGGCGTAGAAGAACCACGCGCAATACCCTTTCACAATACGCCAACAAGCGCCTTGTGAAGGGTTGTGCGATTATGCCGCCCCGGGGCGTAAAAGAACCACGCGGAACACTCTTAATAATCGTCGTCCTCATCAAATTTTTCGGCAGCCTCTACCTCTATCGCCTGATAGGTTTGCATACCTGTTCCGGCGGGGATAAGCTTGCCGATAATGACATTTTCTTTCAAGCCAATCAGCGGATCAATTTTACCTTTTATCGCCGCTTCGGTCAGAACTCTAGTGGTTTCTTGAAAACTCGCCGCTGAGAGGAATGAATCCGTTGCAAGCGAAGCCTTTGTTATGCCCAGCAACACACGCGAACCGGTAGCCGGCGTTAATCCTTTAGCCTCTAGCTCTGTATTAACTTCCTCAAACTCCAACCAATCCACCAGACTGCCCGGCAGGAATTCCGAGTCGCCATTCTCGTCAATTTTTACCCGCTTCAACATTTGCCGAACTATAACTTCTATATGCTTATCATTAATATCCACGCCCTGCAATCTATACACATGCTGAACTTCTTGGAGCATGTAATCCTGCACTCCGCGCAGACCTTTTATTTTAAGAATATCATGGGGGTAAACGCTACCCTCGGTTAACTCATCACCCGCCTCAACCGACGCCCCATTCAATACTTTGATACGAGAGCCATATGGTATCAAATAATCCTTGCTCTCGCCTGTTTCATCATCCGTAATAATTACCTCACGCTTTTTCTTGCTGTCGTTGACACTCACTCGCCCTTTATTCTCGGCTATTATCGCCAAACCTTTGGGCTTGCGCGCCTCAAACAGCTCCTCGACACGAGGCAGACCTTGGGTAATATCCTCATTGCTTGCTATACCGCCCGTGTGGAACGTTCTCATCGTAAGCTGAGTTCCTGGTTCACCGATAGACTGCGCCGCAATCGTACCAATAGCCTCACCAATACGAACTATCCGTCCGCTTGCCATATTCGCCCCGTAGCACTTGGAACACAAGCCGATTCGCGACCTGCAAGTCAAGACAGTACGAATATGAATCTTCTCAATTCCGGCCCTTTCAATCCGCTCCGCTTGGTCGGGGCTAATCAACGTATCCGCCGGCACTATAACCTCGCCTGATTCCGGATCCACAATCTCATCCACCGCCCAGCGACCACGCGCCCGATCCTGTAGTGATTCGATAACGCCGTTTACCACATCCCGAAATACACTAATCCACATCCCGGGTTTCTGTTCGTCGTCATTTACACAATCCCACTCGCGAATAATTATATCCTGTGACACATCCACCAGCCGACGAGTCAAATAACCGGAATCCGCTGTTCTTAAAGCCGTGTCGGATAATCCTTTGCGCGCTCCGTGAGCGGAAATAAAGTATTCCAGAACACTTAGCCCCTCACGGAAATTAGATTTAATGGGCAGTTCTAAAATACCGCCCGACGGGCTAGCCATCAAACCACGCATACCCGCAAGCTGGCGGATTTGGTTATTGGAACCACGCGCGCCTGAGTTAGCCATCATAAAGATATTGTTATACTTGCCCAAGCCATTCAACAGAGCGTCGGATATTTTATCGTTAGTCTCATTCCACGCGCTGATTACTTTGTTGTGCCGCTCCTCGTCCGTCATCATGCCGCGCCGGAACATCTTCGTGATTTGATCGACCATGTTTTCGGCTTCGTCTATAAGCTCTTTCTTTGACGAGGGTATTTCCATATCCGAGACAGATACCGTCAACGCGCCCCTGGTGGAATATTGGAATCCCAACCGTTTAATGTTATCCAGAACGACGGCGGTATCCGTAGATCCATACTTATTAATACAGCGATTTATAATGCGTCCTAACGCCTTGCGGTCTGTCAAGAAACTTATTTCGTATAAAAACTTATTCTCAAATTCCGTCCTATCCACAAAACCTATATCCTGCGGTATAACTTCATTAAATATTATGCGCCCAACGGTAGAATCCACAATCCTGGAATGTTCCTCGCCATTTATAACCAGAGTGCGTCGTACTTTTATTTTGGCGTGTAGGCTAACGGCATTATTATCATACGCCAGCACAGCCTCTCTTTCATCCTTAAAGATCTTGCCCTCGCCGAATTCATCATCTTTGTCCAACGTAAGATAATATATGCCCAAAACCATATCCTGAGTCGGCACCGTTACCGGCGCTCCATCTGATGGTTTTAACAGGTTATTAGGAGAAAGCAGCAGGAATCTGCATTCTGCCTGCGCCTCTACGGACAGAGGCACGTGAACCGCCATTTGGTCGCCGTCGAAGTCGGCGTTATAAGCGGTGCATACCAGTGGATGCAGTTTAAGCGCTCTACCCTCAACCAGCACCGGCTCAAAAGCTTGAATACCCAGTCTGTGCAATGTCGGGGCGCGATTAAGCATTACAGGATGTTCCTTTATAACATCCTCCAACGCGTCCCAAACCTCCGGCTGTAACCGCTCGACCATGCGTTTGGCTGATTTTATATTGTGAGCCTGATTGCTTTGAGTAAGTTTCTTCATTACAAACGGCTTGAATAATTCTATTGCCATCTCACGAGGCAATCCGCATTGATAGATCTTCAGCGACGGTCCCACAACGATTACCGAACGACCGGAGTAGTCCACGCGCTTGCCAAGTAAGTTCTGTCTAAACCTGCCTTGCTTGCCCTTAAGCAAATCAGACAGCGATTTTAAAGCTCTATTACCCGGACCGGTCACAGGGCGTCCGCGCCGCCCGTTATCTATAAGGGCGTCTACGGCTTCCTGCAACATGCGTTTTTCATTTCTTACAATAATATCAGGCGCGCCTAAATCCAACAGGCGTTTTAAACGGTTATTCCTGTTAATTACCCTGCGATACAAATCATTTAGATCGGAAGTGGCGAACCGACCGCCATCCAACTGAACCATCGGACGCAAGTCCGGCGGTATAACCGGAATCGCGTCTAAAATCATCCATTCAGGATGATTGCCTGACAGACGGAAAGACTCGATTACCTCCAGTTTTTTAATATACCTGACGCGCTTTTGACCGGTCGCGGTCTGCAACGCGGTTTTTAACTCGATGGATTCTTTTTCAACATCAATTGACTGAAGTAATTCCTTAATCGCCTCCGCGCCCATGCTTACTCGAAATGTATTGCCGAATTTATCCAGCGCGTCACGATATTCTTTTTCCGTAAGGAGCTGCTTTTGAATCATACCCGTATCCACACCGGGGTCCAGAACTACATACGATACAAAGTAAAGCACCTTTTCCAGCGAGCGGGGCGACATGCCCAAAATCAAACCCATTCTGCTGGGAATACCCCGAAAATACCAAATGTGTGAAACAGGAGCCGCCAATTCGATATGCCCCATGCGCTCACGCCGAACCTTCGACTTGGTAACTTCCACACCACATCGGTCGCATACTACGCCTTTATACCTAATCCGCTTGTATTTTCCGCAGTGACACTCCCAGTCTTTCTGAGGTCCAAAAATCCGCTCGCAGAACAGACCATCGCGTTCCGGCTTTAGAGTTCTGTAGTTGATTGTCTCCGGCTTCTTAACCTCGCCGCGCGACCACTCCCGAATTTTTTCGGGCGACGCCAATCCAATCTTTATCGAATCGAAAGCTATCGCTTGATCGTTGTTTTGTGGAGTCATCCAGCCATCTCCTTCATTAATGGACGTGTTTACTTAACTTCCGCTTCAGCATCCTCCAAGAAAAAATCCTTCTCGTCAACCATCTCGTCTACAATTTCTTCCGCTTCTACGTCATCCTCAACCTCGTCTACTATATCCTCGTCCGCAATCTCATCCTCTATAATCTCGTCTTCGACAATCTCGTCCTCGTCCAGAACATCCTCCGTATCATCATCCGTTTCCAAATCCAGCTCCGAATCGTCCTCTATCAAAAGAGCCGGTTTTTTATTCGACAGCCGAACCCTGCTGGCATTCTTGCGAATATATCCTTTATCCACATCGTCGTCCGGCTCGGCGCCCTCTATATTAACCGACAGATCTTCCACATCGTCCACGGATTCTTTTATCTCCACTTCAGTGGAATCCGCAAGCAATACCCGTACATCCAAAGTCAAAGCCTGCAATTCTTTCAATAATACTTTGAAGGATTCCGGTACGCCGGGTTGGGGTATATTCTCGCCTTTTACAATAGCCTCATAGGTTTTTACGCGCCCAACGACATCGTCGGACTTTACGGTTAAAATCTCTTGTAAAGTATAGGACGCCCCATACGCTTCCAACGCCCACACTTCCATCTCTCCAAACCGCTGTCCTCCAAACTGCGCCTTACCGCCAAGCGGCTGCTGCGTTACCAAGGAATACGGACCCGTGCTGCGGGCGTGAATCTTATCATCCACCAAGTGATGTAACTTCAAATAGTGCATGAAGCCTACGGTTACGGGATTATCAAAATATTCGCCGCTCCGTCCGTCCCTCAATTGAATTTTTCCGTCCCGACTAATCGGAACACCTTTCCATTCAGCCCTGTTTCCACGATTGCTCTCCAGCTGCTCAAACATATCTTCATCCAGAATTTCCTGCCATTTATTAGCAAAGTCTATCCAGCGCATATTAACATAGTCGTTAGCCAGTTCCAAAGTATCCATAATGTCCACTTCGTTCGCGCCATCAAATACCGGAGTAGCTACCTTCCATCCCAGAACTTTCGCGGCAAGCCCTAAGTGAACCTCTAATACCTGCCCAATATTCATCCGAGAAGGCACCCCAAGGGGGTTAAGCACTATATCCAAAGGTCTGCCGTTAGGCATAAACGGCATATCTTCCACAGGCAGCACCCTAGAGATAACACCTTTGTTGCCATGCCGACCCGCCATTTTATCACCGACAGAAATTTTTCGTTTTTGAGCTATATAAACACGTACTTGCTTATTTACACCGGGAGGTAATTCGTCTTTGTTCTCTCGGGTAAACACTTTAACATCAACAATAATTCCGCTTTCACCATGAGGCACACGTAAAGAAGTATCGCGCACCTCACGCGCTTTTTCTCCGAAAATGGCCCGTAATAAACGTTCTTCGGCGGTTAATTCCGTCTCTCCCTTCGGCGTTACCTTTCCGACCAAAATATCATTGGGCTGAACTTCCGCGCCTATGCGTATAATACCGTCGCTGTCCAGATCTTTCAAAGCTTCGTCGCCGATATTTGGAATATCGCGGGTAATCTCCTCCGGTCCCAGTTTGGTGTCGCGTGATTCCGCCTCAAATTCCTCTATATGAACAGACTTGTACACATCCTCCTCAACCAATCTCTCGCTGAGTAAAATGGCATCCTCGTAATTGTAACCTTCCCAAGTCATAAATCCTATCAGCGGATTTTTACCCAAAGCCAGCTCGCCCTTGTCCGTAGAGGGGCCGTCCGCCATAATGTCGCCTTTTTCGATTCGCTGCCCTTTTTTTACAATCGGACGTTGATTTATACATGTGCCCTGGTTGGATCGCATAAACTTTGTTAGACGATACAAATTCCGCTCACCGTTATCAGCAGCCACTATAATTTGATTCGCCGTTACGCTCTCCACAGCCCCGTCATTTTTGCAGATGATACAAACGCCGGAGTCATAGGCTGTCTTATATTCCATGCCGGTTCCTACTATGGGCGATTGCGTTACAAGTAGCGGCACAGCCTGACGCTGCATGTTGGAACCCATTAAAGCGCGGGTAACGTCGTCATTCTCCAAAAACGGGATCAAAGCGGTGGCGACCGACACAATTTGTTTGGGTGAAACGTCCATCAGATCGATGTTCGATCTGTCAACTTCTAAAATATCCTCACGCAACCGTCCGGAAACTTTTCTGTGAACAAAATGCCCTTGCTCATCCAACGGCTCATTAGCTTGCGCGACAGTGAAATTTTCTTCCTCGTCGGCGGTAAAGTATATGAATTCGTTGGTAACTCGCGGTATGGATTCCGTATGATCCACCACCCGATAAGGTGCCTCTATGAATCCATATTCATTAATCCTCGCAAAGGTCGAAAGCGAGTTTATTAATCCAATGTTCGGGCCTTCGGGGGTCTCAATGGGGCACATGCGCCCGTAATGAGAACCATGCACGTCGCGCACCTCAAAGCCCGCGCGATCGCGGGATAATCCCCCGGGCCCCAAAGCCGACAGCCTGCGTTTATGAGAGAGTTCATCCAACGGATTGGTCTGCCCCATAAACTGCGACAACTGCGAACTTCCAAAAAATTCTTTAATAGCGGCGGTGACCGGACGAATATTAATTAGCGCCTGTGGAGTTACTATATCCATGTCCTGTACTGTCATGCGTTCACGCACAACACGCTCCATGCGCGACAATCCGATTCGGAACTGATTTTGCAGTAACTCTCCGACCGCGCGGATCCGTCTGTTGCCCAGATGATCGATATCGTCTTTTGCTCCGACGCCATAATCCAAATGACAAACATAATTGATCGAAGCCAGAATATCTTCCACGGTAATACTTTTAGGTACCAAACGATGCAAGTTATTTTTAATACGTCTCTCAAGCTCTACGACATCGGGCCCGTCTTCCAGCAGATTTCTTAAAGCCGGATAATAGACCCTTTCCTTTATACCTAAAGACTTTGCTTTTAAACCAAAGGGTTCCAAGTATTTATCGATACTTACAGCCATATTGCTCAAAACTTTAACTTTGCGTTCCTCCGTCAATACACTGACCGAAGGCACACCGGCATCTTGAATTGTATCCGCAAGCTCTGCGGTTACGACGGTTTCCGCGGCCGCTATTAACTCATGTGTTATAGGGTCGAAAACATCATCCGCCAACGCGAAGCCCTTAATTATATTCCGATAAGATAATTTTTTATTGTATTTATATCTTCCGACTTTAGCGAGATCATATCTCTTAGGGTCGAAGAACATACTCTTTAACAGTGATTCCGAACTCTCGATAGTCGGCGGCTCACCCGGTCGAATACGCTTGTAGATCTCGATTAGACCATCCTCGTGAGATTTCGCGATGTCCTTTTCAATGGTAGCCAAAATTTTAGGTTCATCGCCGAACAGCTCAATAATTTCGGCATCCGTACCGATACCTAATGAGCGGATCAACACCGAAACAGGTACCTTGCGCGTTCTATCCACACGCACATAAAACACGTCGTTGGAGTCTGTCTCAAATTCCAACCACGCGCCGCGATTTGGAATAATCTGCGATGAATAAAGCTGTTTGCCAATCTTGTCATGGTCTATAGTGTAATATATACCGGGCGAACGCATTAACTGACTGACTATTACGCGCTCCGCCCCGTTTATAATAAACGTGCCGTTATCAGTCATTAGGGGAAAATTGCCCATAAAAATATCCTGCTCTTTTATTTCAGCGACTTCCTTATTGCGCAGGCGGCATTTAACGTGCATGGGGGCTTCGTAGGTCGCGTCCCTCTCCTTGCACTCGTCAATAGAGTATTTTGGCTCACTGTCCAGCGAAAAATCTATAAATTCTAAAACCAAATTACCGCTAAAGTCCGTTATAGGTGAGACGTCTTGAAATACTTCCCTTAAACCCTCTTCCAGAAACCAGTTATAGCTGTCTTTCTGAATTTCGATCAGATCCGGCATTTCAAGCACTTCATTGATCCGCGAATAGCTTATGCGTTGTTCTTTGCCCATTGCTACCGCGTGCATCCTGTTTTTTTCCACAGTACAAATCACACCCCTAAAATGTCCTTAACCTTTAAGCTATGCAAAAAATTGAGTATAATAATGATTAGATTAAATATAGAAGCTACTTTCTGTGCTTAACTACCCCGGCGCTTTGCGCCGGGGTAGTTAAGCACTAAGCGGTAACAATATAGGAACCATATTAAAATAGAAGAACCAAATTAAAATAGAAGAACCAAATTAAAATAGAAGAAC
>JAISRJ010000192.1 GCA_031273705.1 Clostridiales bacterium | reverse complement strand
AAGGCAATTGATAAAAGAAATTTTTATAAGAAAGGAGCCGTTTCTTGGATCGAAATCTACGAAAGACCAGAGCAGGCAAAGTAGTCAGCGACAAAATGGATAAAACCATTGTAGTTGCTGTAGAAAACAATGTAAAACATCCGTTATACGGCAAGATTATCAAGCGCACTTATAAGTTAAAGGCTCATGACGAGAAAAACGAGTGCGGCATTGGTGATCGAGTAAGGGTTATGGAAACGAGACCTCTTTCCAAAGAGAAACGCTGGAGATTGGTTTCAATCATCGAGAAGGCGAAATAAACGCCGGGGAGGTAATCCACTTGATTCAACAAGAAACCAGACTGGCGGCCGCGGACAATTCCGGTGCTAAAGAACTGCTGTGTATCCGTGTGCTGGGCGGTTCCAGACGCCGATACGGTAATATAGGCGATATTATAGTTTGCACCGTCAAAAACGCGACGCCCGGCGGCGTTGTAAAAAAAGGCGAAGTAGTAAAGGCGGTAATCGTTCGCACTGTAAAGGGTGTTGGGCGAGCCGACGGATCATATATCCGTTTTGACGAGAACGCCGCCGTATTAATAAAAGAGGACAAAACGCCGAGAGGCACACGTATTTTCGGGCCTGTAGCCAGAGAACTTAGAGAAAAGCAATATACTAAGATTCTCTCACTCGCTCCGGAAGTGCTTTAAGGAGGCGCGGCATGGCAAAAAAAGCTAAATCTTCAAAACTTAAAGCGGTAAAAATCCGACTAAAAAAAGGCGACAACGTGCAAGTTATCGCGGGCAAAGACAAGGGCAAATCCGGAAAGATTCTCGTTGTTGATAAGGAGAAAAACCGCGCGATTGTCGAAGGGCTTAACATGATAACCAAGCATCAAAAACCCAATCGTTCAAATCAACGCGGCGGCATAGTCAATAAGGAAGCCCACATTCATGTGTCTAACTTAATGTTTCTGCACCACAACAAACCAACTCGCCTTGGATACAAAGTTCAAGTGATTGAAAACGACGGTATTAAGACGGTCACAAAGCAGCGAATCGCCGTTTCGACGGGGGAAGTTGTTGATTAGAAAGCCCGGTAAAAGACTATAGCCGTCGTTATAAGTGTAAAATCCCTTTAAATTAACGGCGGGAACTGTAAGGAGGTTTTATGAACCGATTAAAAGAGATCTACGAATCTCAAATCGTAGACGCCCTGGTAAAGAAGTTTTCTTATAAAAATAAGCTGCAGGCTCCTAAAATCGAAAAGGTAGTGGTGAACATGGGTCTGGGCGAAGCTAAGGACAACGCGAAGATTATAGAGAGCGCGGTTAATGATCTTACGATTATCACCGGTCAAAAACCCGTTGTAACAAAGGCGAAGAAATCCATAGCCGCTTTTAAACTCCGCGCCGGTATGAACATCGGCTGCAAAGTAACTTTACGCGGCGATCGTATGTACAGTTTTGTAGATAGACTGATTAATATCGCTTTGCCTCGTGTACGTGACTTTCGCGGTGTAAACGCCGAAGCTTTTGATGGGCGCGGTAATTATACCTTGGGCATTAGAGAGCAATTGATCTTTCCGGAGATTCAGTTCGACAAGATAGACAAGATTCGCGGAATGGAAATAGTTTTTGTGACGACGGCTAATACGGATGAAGAGGCTCGCGAGCTTTTGACACAGTATGGTATGCCGTTTGCAAAAGCGCAGTAGGAGGAGAAGATGGCCAAAAAGTCGATGATTTTGAAACAACAGCGCAAACCCAAGTTCTCCAGCAGGGCTTACAGTCGTTGTAAAATTTGCGGCAGACCGCACGGTACACTGCGCAAATATGGCATTTGCCGCATATGTTTCCGTGAGCTGGCATACAAAGGTCAGATTCCCGGCGTAAGAAAAGCAAGCTGGTAAAACCCCCGCCGTTTGGTTGGGTTCGTGAAGGAGGAAGTTAGATGTCAATGTCAGATCCTATCGCGGATATGCTCACAAGGATCAGAAACGCCAACACAGCCAGGCATTCGACCGTGGATGTGCCGTCGTCCCGGATGAAGACGGCTATCGCGGATATATTGATAAAAGAAGGCTATGTAAAAGGTTATGAAATTTTAGAGGACGGCGTTAAAAAGACAATTAGAATTACAATGAAGTATGGCCGTAACAAAAACGAAAAAGTGCTTGCCGGGTTAAAACGTATTTCCAAGCCGGGGTTACGCGTCTACGCCAGCGTGGAGGATATGCCCAAAGTATTGGGCGGACTTGGCACCGCTATCGTATCTACAAACAAGGGTGTTATAACCGACAAAGAAGCGCGTAAATTGGGCGTAGGCGGCGAAGTTCTGGCGTTTATTTGGTGAATTTTATTTGTCTGGTAAAATATATTTATCTAGTAAAAGATATATCCGGCAGTAGAAAGGAATGGGCATTATGTCACGAATCGGAAAACTCCCGATTGGCATACCCGTCGGCGTGACGGTAACGCTGGAAGATAACAACGCCGTTACCGTGAAAGGGCCCAAGGGTACGCTGTCCAGGAAATTGTCCCGTGAAATGAAAATAGTACAAAATGAAGGGCAGATAACCATAGAACGCCCAAGCGATTTAAAACGCTTTAAGGCGTTGCACGGTTTGACCCGCACTCTGCTAAACAATATGGTAGTCGGAGTTACTCAAGGTTACTCTAAAACCTTAGAGATTAACGGCGTCGGTTATAGGGCCGCAAAGGCGGGTAATAAGCTTACACTGATGCTGGGCTACTCACACCCCGTTGAAATGATAGACCCCGACGGTATTTCTACCGCGTGTGAAACGCCTACCAAAATTACCATATCCGGTATTGATAAAGAAAAGGTAGGACAGCACGCGGCTAATATCCGCGATAAACGCGAACCGGAACCGTATAAGGGCAAAGGTATTAAGTACAGCACCGAGCGCATTCGCCGCAAAGAAGGCAAAACAGGTAAAAAGTAATTTATAATTACGGAAAAAATTCGTTCAAAAGTATTTGAGAAAGGAGCGAAGAATGTTATGATTCATAAGCCGTCTCGAAGCAAAACCAGAGAAAAACGTCACTATCGCCTGCGCCATCATTTATCCGGCGTACCGGAGCGCCCAAGGCTGGCTGTGTTTCGCTCTAAGAAGCATATCTACGCGCAAATTATTGACGATACCGTTGGGCTGACATTGGCGTCGGCTTCCACAATGGAAAAGAGCCTTTCGTCTGAATTAGAAAAGACCTCTAATGTAGACGCCGCGCGCGCTATTGGGACAGCCGTCGCCAAAAAGGCCCTAGACAAGGGTATAAAAACCGTTGTGTTCGACAGAGGTGGATATTTGTACCACGGCAAAGTAAAAGCGCTGGCCGAAGCGGCAAGAGAAGCGGGGCTTGTGTTTTAGACAGGAGGGTAAATATTTGAAGAAGATAGATCCCAATTCCCTAGATTTAAAAGATAGGGTTGTAACTATCAACCGTGTAACTAAGGTTGTTAAGGGCGGACGTACCTTCCGGTTTGCCGCGCTGGTGGTTGTAGGTGACGAAAACGGGCATGTGGGCGTCGGTCTGGGCAAAGCAGCCGAAATCCCCGAAGCGATTCGCAAGGGTAAAGAGGACGCGAAAAAGAATCTTATTTTTATAGAGCGCACAAACGAGGACAGTATCTATCATGAGATTCTGGGGCAGTTTGGCAGCGCGAGTGTGTTGCTTAAACCGGCGTCGGAAGGTACGGGCGTTATCGCGGGCGGTTCGGTTCGCGCTATTATGGAGTTAGCCG